>NZ_PYIA01000099.1:0-52275 GCF_013265645.1 Sphingopyxis sp. BSNA05
CCTCCTTTAAAAGGAGGGGCTAAAAAATGGCGTTCCTCCTGAAGTAAAGAGAGTCGTCATTGCGAGGAGCGGAGCGACGCGGCAATCCAGGGCCGTGCGCGCCGCTCTGCATTGCTTCGCTGCGCTCGCAATGACGATAGTGCTATTTGAAGCCGGGGTGCGAACACTCTGCCCCCTCATCCGCAAGCCGCTCTTTCCTACATCACGCCACCAATGCTAACATACGACTATGACCCAAACACCTGCAAATCCGCGCCAAAACCACTCCAATGACCGCTTTTATCAACCAGCAGATTTTCAATTCTATAACCCTGTAAAGTGTGTAAAGTTTGAAATATAATTTCCCGGCCGGCAACACATCATGTGACCCCAATGTGATATTTACCCTAGACCCGTCACATTACAATGTGATAGTCGATTCGCAACATCACATTGAAAGGCCGAGTCCATGAGCAAAATCCTGATCGAGCAACTGATCGAACTGATCGATTCCGGCGAAGAAACCCGCGCTGGCCTCGCCCGTGCTGCCGGCCTCCATGCCAATAGCCTGCGCAGCCTGGGTCAGGATGACTGGAACCCGACGGCGGAAACGCTCGGCAAGCTGGAGACCTATCTGGCGCGCGGTGGCAGCGGGGTAATGGCGAGCGCCGAAGAGATTATCAACGAAGCGCGCAACGGGCGGATGTATATCCTGGTCGATGACGAGGACCGCGAGAACGAGGGCGATCTGATCATTCCGGCGCAGATGGCGACGCCCGACGCGATCAACTTCATGGCCAAATATGGTCGCGGGCTGATCTGTCTGGCGATGACGCGGGACCGGGTCGAGGAACTGGGCCTCGACATGATGAGCCAGAATAATCGCGGCGCTTATGAAACCGCCTTCACCATCTCGATCGAGGCGCGCGACGGTGTCACCACCGGGATCAGCGCCGCCGACCGCGCGCGCACGGTTGCTGTCGCGATCGACCGGACCAAGGGCAAGGAAGAGATTGTCACCCCCGGCCATATCTTCCCGCTGCAGGCCCGCAACGGCGGCGTTCTGGTCCGTGCCGGTCACACCGAAGCGGCGGTCGATGTCTCCCGGCTTGCCGGCCTGAACCCGGCCGGCGTGATCTGCGAGATCATGAAGGATGACGGCGAGATGGCGCGGCTTGATGATCTGATCGAATTCGCCCAGCATCATGGCATGAAGATCGGCACGATCCGGGACCTGATTGCCTATCGCCTGCGCCACGACCATCTGACCGAACGCCGGGCAGAAGCCCGTTTCACCAGCCGCTGGGGCGGGGAATGGACGGCCATTACCTATTATAATATGGCGACCGAGAGCGAGCAGATCGTGCTGCAGAAGGGCCATGTCGACCCCGACAAACCGACTCTGGTGCGGATGCATGCCACGACGATGTTCCCTGACCTGTTTGCGCAGGACAACGGCCGCCCCAGCATGATCGAGGAATCCATGAGGATCATTGGCGAGGAAGGGGCCGGCGTGATCGTGTTCATCAATCCGCGCCAGCCCGACTTTTTCTCTCAGCAGGTCCGCAGCCTGGCAGGCGGCAAGCCGCCACCGATGGACCAGCAGCGCGACTATGGCGTCGGCGCGCAGATCCTCAGCGAGCTTGGCGTCCATGATATGGAATTGCTGACCAACACCAGCCATGATCTGGTCGGGCTGGATGCTTATGGCCTGCGGATTGTCGGCCAGCGCGCGGTGCCGGGCAAGCAGGCCGGTGCAAATAGCGAGCAGTTGGAGACGGCCTGACAAGCTCGTCATCCTGAACTCGTTTCAGGACCTCCATCGAATATCCACCAGATCCTGAAACAAGTTCAGGATGACGAATTGAAAGAGACATAAAATGGCAAAATTCCTGATCGTCGAAGCGCGGTTCTACGACCATCTCAACGACATGCTGATCGAAGGCGCGACCGATGCGCTGAAGGCGGCGGGGCACGAGCATGAGGTCATCACCGTGCCCGGCGCGCTGGAAATTCCCGGCGCGATTTCGATGGCGATCGACAGCGAACAATATGACGGCTTTGTCGCGATCGGCGTGGTGATCCGCGGCGAGACCTATCATTTCGAGATTGTCGCCGGTGAAAGCGCGCGCGGGATCATGGCATTGACCATGGATGGCGCAGCGGTCGGCAACGGCATCATCACGACGGAAAATGAAGAGCAGGCGCTGGCCCGCGCGGACAAGACGCGGAAGAACAAGGGCGGCGAAGCGGCCCAGGCGGCGATCGCCATGTACGAGCTGGGATTGAAATTCAGCTCCTAGCAGCGGCAGGAACCCTGTCCTGCCGCCGCCAGGGCGATTGGCTTACTGGGTACCGGAAAGCGCGGCTTTGAACTGGTCTTCGGTCATCGTGATCGAAACACCGTCGGCCTGGGCCATGAAGGCTTCGACCGGCAGTTTGACCGGCACGCCTTCATGGTCGACAGTCACATATTCGGCGTCATTTTCCTGAATGGTACCGATGACGGCAGCACCGGTTACGGTTTTCACTTCTGTGCCCGGGGTCAGCGCAGCGAGCAGCTGGGCCCTGGCATCGGCCGCGGCTTTTTCCACCGCCGCGTCGAGATCAACCTTGGTCATGGTGATCGAAACGCCATTTTCAGCCTTGGCAAATGCGTCCGGCGAAAGCGCCGCCTTGTTGGTACCGGTATCCACGACAACGGCACCACCGGCCACGGATTCCACCGTACCCACTGGCCCGCCATTGGGCCCGAATACCTTCATGCCGGCCTGGACGTCGACAGCGGGAGCTGCTTCTTGCGCCAGGGCCGGGGTCGCCGCGAGCAATGCAGCGCCGGTCACGAGGGTCAGAAAATTCTTCATATATTACTCCTTGGGGTTACAAAAATGGCATTTTTCCATACGAAATGCTGGCTAAAAAGCGACGGTCCCTTTTGTTAAGGTTATTGAGGCGAGTCGACGCAGAGGCAGGATAAAAGGCAAATCTGCCGTTATTTGCCGCTACAGGCCGGCCCGGAAAGAGCCGGCCCGAACGCCTCGCTACCCGACCATCAGGCCGCTTTTTCGTACGCTTGTGGATACCTTCTTTGACTTCCTCGATAATCTTGGCGCAAAATGCGTCGAGATCGCCGGGATCGCGCGAGGTGATCAGGCCGTTGTCGACCACCACTTCGCTGTCTTCAAATTTCGCGCCGGCGTTGATCAGGTCGGTCTTGATCGAGGGATAGCCGGTAACATTGCGGCCCTGCACCAGATCCGCCTCGATCAGCAGCCATGGCGCGTGGCAGATCGCGGCTATCGGCTTGCCGGCATTGAAAAAGGCCTGCACAAAGTCGATGACCTTGTCCTCGACCCGTAATATGTCCGGGTTCATCTGTCCGCCGGGCAGGACCAGCGCGTCAAAATCGCTTTCTTTGGCATTATCGACGGTGATATCGACGTCGATGCTCTCGCCCCAGTCCTTTTCATCCCAGCTTTTGATCGAGCCGCTTTCCAGCGACACGATGGTGACATCCGCGCCGGCGTCGGCGAGCTGTTTTCTCGGTTCGAAAAGCTCCGATTTTTCAAAGCCGTCGGTGGCCAATATGGCTATTTTTGCGTTTGAAATGTTCGTCATTTCTGTCGTCCTTTCGTTGGGGGTTATGACAGGTCTACGCAACGGAAAGCGGATTGGTTCCCCGTTTTTCACCGGCGCTTCCCGGGCTGTTTCTGTCGCCCCCGCTCTCGGCGGCTATCGATAGGCAGGTTTTTGCCGATCTTTCCATCGGTTAAACGGAACCAATCGGGAGGCAGGGCGTAATCATGGTCAGGAACCGCGCTCCGCCCGTTCGTCGAGCGCACCAGAATGAAAGGAAGATTATAACAATGACCGCAACAATCAAATCTGCAGAACTTCGCGAGATGAAAAGCGACATCAAAAAGGCGGATCGTGCCACCATGGCAGAGAAGCTGGGCGAAGCTTTGGCCTCTACCTATGTGCTGTACCAGAAGACGCAGGCGGTGCACTGGAACGTCACCGGCCCGCAATTTCACGGCGTCCACAAGCTGACTGAAGCCCAATATGAAGATCTGGCCGCGTCGATTGACGAAATCGCTGAACGGATCCGGGCGCTTGGCGCAAAAACGCCGGTTGGCCTGTCCACCTATATCGAGAATAGCGCGATCAAGGACCAGGTAAAATATGGCGATGTCGAATCCATGCTCAAACAGCTTTCGGACGACACGCTCACCGTGGCCGACCAGATGCGCGAATTCGTCAAGACCGCCGAAGAGGCAGACGATGTTTTTACGGCGGATCTGCTGACTGCGCGGATCGGAGTGCTGGAAGAATCGTCGTGGATGCTGTCGGCCAGCATGTAGCCCGCGTCCGCCATTAAAATTCAGGAAAAACTATGAAGAAACAATTGGACAAAACCAGAGCCCGCCAGGCTTTACCACTCGCCACATGATCATCGTGCTGGGCCTGTCGACCGCATTGGCGGTCGTGGCGCTGGCCGCGGTGACGGGCTTTTTCTAGACCGGTTACAGGGTTGCCAAGTGCGACTTGCCCGCTTCTGCCTTGGCAGAAGGGGGTTTATGATCCTCAAACTGGCATGTTCCGGCCCTTTGGTCGCCCCCCAACCCGGGCGCAGACTTGCAAGCTTGACCAAATGAAGAATATGGTCGCTCCTATCCGGGGGGAGCGGAGGAATGAGACGACTGGTTTTATTGGCAATATTATTGTTGCTCGGCGCGGGCACCTATTTCATTATGAAACCCGATCCCGGCTATGCCAGCAAACAGACCGCCACCGACCTGCTTATCAGTCACAAAACCGCCGGCTTGGAATATCCTGAAAATGCCGAAGAAGGCTTCCGCGCCTCGCTCGCAATGGATGTCGAGGCAATCGAGATGGATGTGCATATGGTGCGGGATAGCCGCATCATTCTGCATCACGATCCGGTGCTGTCCGACTATAACTGTTTTGCCAAGGGGGACAAAACCCGCCTCATCGTCGCCCAACAAACGGTTGAGACTCTGGCTGCTCTCGATTGCATCAATCACAAGGTCAACGCCCGATACCGGATCGCCACGCTGGATCATTTTCTGGAAATCTACCGCAACACGGACCAAAGCAAAAGCTGCTGATCGAAATCAAGGTCTGGGACGAACTGATCGAAAACAACCCGCTGCATGAGGGGCTGGATATCGGCAAGATGCATTATCCCGATGCCGAAGTCGTGCGCAGTGTCTATCGGCTGTTGCGACGCTTTCCCGAGGTAACCAATATCCAGTTCAACACGTTCAGTCGTGGCCTGCTGCTGGAATTGCGCAAGCAGAAACGGCCCGACGAGCCTTTTGAATTCGGTTTGCTGTACAAGGGCTACTATAACCCCTTTGCCATGACGATCCCCGCACTGGTGACCGGCAACCAATGCTATGATTTTGCTGGACCCCGGATTATGAGGAAGTCCGTGGCTGGCTGAATGACAATGATATCGACATTTTCATTCCGCATTTTGACCAGGCCTCCAGCCTGCCCTTTCGCCGCGGATTTCAGCGCCATATCATGCAGGACAGTGGCGATCTGACGGTCATTCCCTGGACATTGAATGCGGCGAAGCAATGGTCGACATTCGAAGCGGGCAGCTTTGACGGCATTTTGACGGACAAGCCAACCGGCTATCGGGCGTGGGCCTCGGACTGAGCGGCGATCGGCCACGCGGCGATGATCTTGTCTGTCGGCGGATAATCCGCAAGAGGCATAGTCTGATCAGCGGGAATAAGGAGTCTGCTTGACCCCGTCCCGTTCTTCTCTAAATTAGAACAAATCATGAACAATATCGATTCGGATTCGGGTCAGGCTCTTGGGCCTCCCCCGGACAACCCCTCTGCTGTGCCGCCGGCAACACCGGCGAAAGCCTCTGTCTTGCGGGCCCGGCTCGCCAAGATATTGGCGGCGTCGGGTGTCAGGACAGCGGAAGATGACGGTGCGCCCACGTATTTCGGCTTCGGAGTCGAGACGATTGATAGCGCCTTGCGCGGCAATGCGGGGGCTGATGGCCTGCCGCGGGCGGCGCTGCATGAACTGCATGCGGAGAGCAAGGATGACCGGACCAGCGCCGCGGCGATGGCGCTGCTGATGGCCCAGCGGTGCCGGAAGCTGGATCAGGAGGAACGACCGATATTGTGGATCAGCGAAAGCGGCGAAGCCCGGCGGCAGGGCCGGCTCTATCCGCCGGGGCTGGCGGAACTGGGGATTGATCCCGACAGCATCATCCATGTCGATGCGCCGGACAGCATCGCGGCGCTGCGCGCGGCAGCCGACGGCGTGCGGTCTTCGGCGATGGCGGCGGTGATTATCGAACTGTCGGGCAAAAAGCCCAAAGGTCTCGACATGACCGCCACCCGCCGCCTGTCACTGTCGGCGCAAAAGTCCGGCGTGCTCAGTCTGGTCCTGCGCTCCGGCAGTGATCCGGACAATCCCCTGCCGACCGCTGCTTTCAGCCGCTGGTCAGTGGCTGCCGCCCCTTCGCTCGCGCTGGAGGCCAATGCTCCGGGTCATCCTGCTTTCGATATCAAATTGCTGCGTCATCGCAGCGGTCTTTACGGGCTGAGCGCCCGACTGGAGTGGAACCGTGAGAATCAAATCTTCCGCGAGCAGCAGAGCGAGCAGAGAGCGCCGGACACTGGCGCTGTCCCTGCCCTGGCTGCCGTCCGAGCGGATCATCAAGGCACACGGGCCGCCTGACCATCCCTTTGCGCTGACCGAGAAAATCCGCGGCGCGATGGTGATCATGGCGGCGGATCGGCAGGCCGTTTCGCTGGGGCTGGGACCGGGCATGAAGCTCGCCGACGCGCGGGCGCGGGTGCCGGATCTGCTTGCCTTTGACCATCAGCCGCTGGCCGACGCGGACCTGCTGTCGCGGCTGGCGGAAGCCTGCGAGCGCTATACGCCGATGGTGGCGGTCGAGCCGCCTTATGCTTTGATCCTCGATATCACCGGCGCGGCGCATCTGCACGGCAATGAGGAAAAGCTGGCGCAGGATGCCGAGGACCGGATCGACGCTGCGGGCTATAGCGCCTGCTGGGCCTTGGCCGGAACGGCAGATGCCGCGCTGGCGCTGGCGCGGCATGGCCTGAAGGAAGGCGCCGAAGCCCAGCTGCCGGTGAGCGCGCTGGCCATGGACGCAAAGACCCACCAGTCGCTGGAACGGGCCGGGCTCTATCATATTGGCGATCTGGCCGAACGGCCGCGTGCCAATCTGGCGGCGCGGTTCGGGATGGAACTGACGGTCCGGCTGGACCGGATTCTCGGAATGGAAGACCGGCCGATCGACCCGCTGCGCCGGATCGGCAATGTCGTCACCGAACGCCGCTTTGCCGAACCGCTCACCCATATCGACGGCGCGCTCACCTGCCTGTCGGAATTATTTGCCGAAGCCTCCGAGCGGCTCAACGAGCGCGGCCAGGGCGCGCGGATGATCCGGATGATGCTGTTCCGCTGCGATGGCGATATCGCGCGGCTCGGGCTGGAAACCGGCGCGCCGACCCGCGATACAGCCCTTTTCAAACGCCTGCTGCGCGAACGAATCGAGGCGCTCAACGACGAACTCAACCCCGGTTTCGGCTATGATCTGATCCGGCTGAGCGTTGTCGCGTCGGAGGTGCTGGCGCCGCAGCAGTTGCGGCTCGAGGGCGGAGAGGACCGGCGCGGCGATGAGGTCGCCCTGGTCAGCCAGCTCAGCACCAGAATGGGTCGCGACCGGGTGCAGAAATTTTCCGCCGCCGACAGCCATATTCCCGAACAGGGCCTGCTCGCCCTGCCCGCGCTCAACGCCCCGCCGCCGGTGCCGTGGCAGCGGCAGTCTCCCGACAATCCGCCGATGCGGCCGCTGCACATGTTCGACCCGCCGCAGCGCGTGCAGGTGATCGCCGAAGTCCCCGACGGCCCTCCCTATCGCTTCACCTGGCGGCGCAAGAGCCACCAGGTGATGCGCTATGAAGGGCCCGAACGCATCGCCTCGGAATGGTGGCAGCGCAAGGACGGACAGCAGCCGGGCAAAGGCGGCCTGACCCGCGACTATTATCGCGTCGAGGACGCCCGTGGCCGGCGCTACTGGCTGTTCCGGCACGGGCTTTATGGCGAGGAGAAAGCGAACCCGGACTGGTATGTGCATGGGCTGTTTGCGTAAAATCGGACGGATAGAGATCGCGTCATTGCGAGCGCAGCGAAGCAATCCAGTGCGGCGTTCAGAGGCTCTGGATTGCCGCGTCGCCTTCGGCTCCTCGCAATGACGATATTCGCCGAACTCGCGGCCTCCACCCATTACAGCTTTCTGCGCGGCGCCTCCTCCCCCGCCGACATGGTGATACAGGCAATGTCTCTCGGCATGACCGGTATCGGTATCGCCGACCGCAACAGCGTCGCCGGTGTCGTGCGGGCCCATGCCGCCCTGCGCCGGGCGCGCGAGGATGCGGCGGAAGAGGGGCTGACGCTGCCGGACTTCAGGCTGATCGTCGGGTCGCGGCTGGTCTTTGCCGACGAGACGCCGGAGGTGATTGTCTATCCCCGCAACCGGCGCGGCTGGGGGCGGCTGACGCGGCTGCTCTCGACCGGCAATTTGCGCGCGGAGAAAGGGGCATGTTTTTATATGCGGCGGATTTGCTGGAATGGTGCAGCGAGGATTGGGCGCTGATTATTTTAGCCCCTCCCCTTCAGGGGAGGGGTTGGGGTGGGGAAGTCCGTCAAAGAAATTCAGAAGCTGGCATCGAGCCAGCTTCCTCATATCCCACCCCTTCCCCCTCCCTTAAAAGGGAGGGGCTTATTACGAACCTCCACTCCTGCACCCCCCATATCTGGCTCGGCGCCGCCATGCCCCGCTCCGGCCCCGACAAGCGTCATCTCGCCAGGCTGCACGGTCTCTCCAAACGACCGGCATCCCGCTTCTGGCGACCAATAACCCGCTCTATGCGACGCCCGAACAGCGTCCGCTCCACGACATCCTGACCTGCATCGCCGAGAAGACCACGATTCCCAAAGCCGGCCGCCTGCTTGCCGCCAATGCCGAGCGCTTTCTCAAGCCCCCCGCAGAAATGGCGCGCCTGTTTCGCGACCATCCGGAGGCGCTGGCCGAAACGCAGAAACTGCTGAGCTTGATCACCTTCACGCTCGACGAACTGAGCTACCATTATCCCGACGAACCGGTGCCCAAAGGATGGACGCCGCAAGACTGGCTGGAACATCTCACCTGGTCCGCCGCCCATGAGCGGCATGGCGAGACACTGCCCGAACGGTTGCGCGCCAAGGTCGAGGAGGAATTGCGGCTCATCGCGAAAATGGAATATGCGCCCTATTTCCTGACCGTCCACGATATTGTGAAATTTGCCCAGGACCAGGGCATACTCTGCCAGGGCCGCGGGTCGGCGGCGAACAGCGCGGTCTGCTACCTGCTCGGCATCACCTCGGCCGATCCGATGGAACATGACCTGCTCTTCTCGCGCTTCATCTCCGAGGAGCGCCGCGAGCCGCCGGATATCGACGTCGATTTCGAACATGAACGGCGCGAGGAAGTGATCCAATATATCTATGCCCGCTATGGCCGCCACCGCGCCGGGATTGCCGCGACGGTGATCCACTATCGCTCGCGCAGCGCGATCCGCGAGGTCGGCAAGGCGCTCGGCCTGTCGGAGGATATTACCAGCCGCCTGTCGAGCACCGTCTGGGGCAGCCACGGCGGCAAACAGCCTGACAAGCGCTTTGCCGAGACCGGCCTCGACCCGGACAATCCGGAAATCCGGCGGCTCGGCGATCTGGTGCAGCAGATCCTGCAATTTCCCCGCCACCTGTCGCAGCATGTCGGCGGCTTTGTGCTGACCCAGGACCGGCTCGACGAGACCGTCCCGATCCACAATGCCGCGATGGATGACCGTACGTTCATCGAGTGGGACAAGGATGATATCGACACGCTTGGCCTGATGAAGGTCGATATATTGGCGCTCGGCATGCTGACCTGCATCCGCAAAGCGTTCGATATGCTGGAGAGCATCAACATCCTCCCTGAAGCGCCAGCTTCGGGGAGGGGGACCACGCGAAGCGTGGTGGAGGGTCCCGGCTTCAACCAGATGCCCCTCCGTCACGCCTTCAGCGCGCCACCTCCCCAAAGCTGCGCTTCGGGGAGGAAAAATGGAGCCTCCAGAATGTACCGCACGAAGACCCGACAACCTATGACATGCTGTGCAAGGGCGACAGTATCGGGGTGTTCCAGGTCGAGAGCCGGGCCCAGATCAACATGCTGCCGCGGCTGAAACCGCGCGAATTTTATGATCTGGTGATCCAGGTGGCGATTGTCCGCCCCGGACCGATCGAGGGCGATATGGTGCATCCCTATCTGCGGCGGCGTTCCGGCATGGAGAAGGTCACCCTGCCCTCGCCCGCCCCGCCGCATGATCCGGACGAGTTGAAATCCGTGCTCGGCCGGACCTTCGGCGTGCCGCTGTTTCAGGAACAGGCGATGAAACTGGCGATCGTCGCCGCCGATTTCTCTCCGGGTGACGCCAACAAGCTGCGCCGGGCGATGGCGACCTTTCGCAATGTCGGCACGATCCACCATTTCGAGGCGAAGATGGTCGAGGGCATGGCCGCAAAGGGCTATGAACGGGACTTCGCCGAGCGCTGTTACAAGCAGATCCAGGGTTTCGGCAGCTACGGCTTTCCCGAAAGCCACGCGATCAGCTTTGCCCGGCTGGTCTATGTGTCGAGCTGGATCAAATGCCACCATCCGGCGGTGTTCGCGGCGGCTTTGCTCAATTCGCAGCCGATGGGATTTTATGCGCCGGCTCAGCTTGTGAGGGATGCACGCGAGCACGGGGTGGAGGTGCGGGAGCCGGATGTAAATTTTAGCGAGTGGGACAATCGGGTGGAGGTCGAGGAGCAGGGGGTTTCAAAAGATCCGTTCGGGCTGAGCTTGTCGAAGCCCCTGGACAGCGTGTGCGGAGGCGTCCTTCGACAGGCTCAGGACGAACGGCGTTCCACGCCATCCCCCTCCCTCCGCATCGGCTTGCGCCAGATCGACGGTTTCCGTGAAACCTGGGCGCAACAAATCCTCGCCGCGCGGCCCTTTAAGACTATCGAAGAACTCGCCCATAAGGCCAACCTCCCCGCCCGCGCGCTGCGTCTGCTCGCCGATGCCGATGCCTGCCGCTCGCTGGGGCTGGACCGGCGACAGGCCTTGTGGGAAGTGCGCCGGACTCCGGTCAATACATTGCCGCTGTTCGAGGCCGCACAGGCGAAGGAACTGGGACAGGAAGCGGACCCCCGTCTGCCCGCGATGACCAAGGGCGAACATGTCGTCGCCGACTATCAAAGCGTCCGCCTGTCGCTGAAAGGCCATCCGATGGAATTTCTGCGCGAACGCTTGCGGGACTTGGGCGTGCTCAGCTGCGCGGAACTGGCGCGGGCCAAAACGGGTCGCAGGCAAAGGTCGCCGGCGTCGTGCTGATCCGCCAGCGGCCCGGCAAGGGCAATGCGGTGTTCATCACGCTGGAGGACGAAAGCGGGGTCGCCAACCTGCTGCTCTGGGCCAGCCGGTTCGAGAAAATGCGCCGTCCGGTGATGGCGGCCCGGCTGATGCTCGCCACCGGCGAGGTCCAGCGCAGCGTCGAGGGCGTGACTCATTTGATGACCAGCCGAGTGGAGGATTATACCTTCATGCTGGACGATATAAGTGACCGCGACCGGCCGGACATGCCGCTATCCCGCGCCGACGAGGTCAAGCGGCCCATCTATCGCAACGAGGACCGCTGGGCGGCGCGGCAGGACGAACAGGCGACAGGACCGCAGCCTGCCTATCCGCGCCACGGCCATCCGCGCAATGTCCGGATATTACCCAAGTCGCGGGATTTTCATTGACCGGCGGAAGACATCCTTTGCCGCGCGGGCGGATCAGCCGTTGACCGCATCCAGCGCGACAACGTCTTCAGCCACCGCGTCCTGCCCTGCAAGACTGGTGAGCAATTCCCCGTCGGTCATCGGTATTCCGAACAGATAGCCCTGCACCATATGCGTGCCAACCCGCTTGGCAAGGACCAGCTGGATTTCATCCTCGACCCCTTCAAGGAGACAGTCTACTCCAAGCGTTCTGGCCATGCCCACCAGCGAATGGAGAATTTTCTCGGTCATCGGGTCCGAGACGTCCTTCATGAAGGAACGGTCCACCTTCAGCTTGCTGATCGGCAGCGTCCGCAAATAGCTGAAATTGGAATAGCCGGTGCCGAAATCATCGAGCGCCAGCGGGTGACCCAGCGCCGCCAGCCGCAACATGTTGCTGCTCGCCTTGTGCGTGTCCGCCATCATCGCCGTTTCAGTGACCTCGAATTCAAGCAGGGCCGGATCCAGTTCGCTGGCCTGGACCTGCGCGATAATCTGGCTGATGATCTGATCGGAGATAAGATCATGGCCCGACAGGTTGATCGAAAGCGGGATCGGGTCCTTCCAGCTTTTCAGGGCCGCAATCGCCTGTTTCAGGACAGCCAGGGTGATATTGGCAATCAGGCCGCTTTCCTCGGCAACCTCGATGAATCGCGTCGGCATGATCTCGCCTATGACCGGGCTTTTCCAGCGGGCAAGCGCCTCCGCCCGGACAATCCTGTTTTGCCGAGATCGAACTGCGGCTGGAACAGCAGGTCGATTTCGGTGTCGAAGTCGGCCACGCGCAGGGCTTGCTCGATCCGGAACCGTTCGGCGGCCACTGCGGCATGTTCCTCGCAGAAGACAACCACCCGGTTCTTGCCCTGTTTCTTCGCGTGCAGCAACGCATAGTCGGTATCGCGGATAAGCTGCGCGTCGCCTGCCACCGGGTCAATCTGGTGACAGCCGATGGATGCGGAGATCTGGACCAGACGATCCTCGATCAGATAGACCCGGGCAATATATTCCAACAGCCCCCGGCACCAGGCCTCGACGATGCACGGTTCGGCGCTGTTGGGCAGGATGATGTTGAACTCGTCACCGCCCATGCGGCTGAGATGCGCCTTGGCACCGCAATAGTCCTGCATGCGGGTGGCTACCGCTTTCAGCAGCTCGTCGCCGATCAGATGGCCGTAACCGTCATTGACCGCCTTGAATCCGTCCAGGTCGAGCAAGACCAGCCAGGTGGCAAAGCCCGCTCCCTTGTCGCCCTTGCTCGTGCGCAAGGTTTCGAAAAAGGCCCGGCGGTTCGGCAGGCCGGTCAGACTGTCGGACAGCGAGAGATGGCGCATTTCCTCACTCAGCACCTGTGCCTCTTCCAGCCTGTTCTCCGCTTCATATCTGGCCAGAGCGGTACGACCGACCGCCCGGCGAAGATAGAAAGTGATGGCAATGGCGGTCATCGCCGCAGCCGATGTGACGAAAGCATAGTCGACCAGAAGCTCCGGCGCGTTTTTGAGCAATGTGTAGAATAATCCGGCTATCACCGCGGCGATCGAGACCAGCACCTGCTTCATGCTGGTACAGGCCAGAGCGAAGACCATGACCATGATGATGAAATAGACCAGATCGGCCTGGGCGAATTTGATTTCCATCGCGATCATGACATTGGCCAGCATGAACAGATTGGCGATGGTCGTGATAATGTGCAGATCGGCAAAAGCGTCGGGTTTGCGCAGTCCGTACCAGAAAAATGCGAGCACCATGCTGGCGATGGACGATGCGGTGACGATGACCAGCAGACCGGACCCGCTGTGCACGCCGAAGTGCAGCAGCGTCAGAACGGCATAATAGACAGCGGCAACCCCGAAATACCCCCGGATCATGGGACGGTAAATTTTGGCGACGTACGGAGCGATGTCCGGACTGCTCGAGGTGGATGCAATGGTCATATGTTCCCGCGGCGGGCATATCCAGATAAAGTTAATAATCTGTATTTACGTCATTATTTCCGCGCGATTAAGGCCGCTTGTTTTCCATGGGCCTGTGGCTCGCCGGCGACCGTCGAGCGCGGCGGGATATCCGGCATGCCAGCGAAGGAGGGAACGGGCTGCAGATCATCGATCCGCGCCGGTGCTGGCGCAGTCCGTAATGGCTAGGCGGAAACGGCCGCGAACTGGCGCTCGCCGCTGCCGAAGATGAGATAGAAAACCAGACCGAAGGCGGCGACGGCTGCCGCGACCTGGAAAACCAGCGCCCAGGACCCGGTTATGTCCAAAATCCAGCCGCTGACCAGCACGCCGATGATGCCGGGAATAGTGCCGGCGGTGTTGGTGATCCCCATCAGCGTGCCGGCATGTTCCGGCGCGATGTCCATATGGTTGACGAAAAAGCCGCTGACCGCAAAGGCGCCAAGCGCGCTGCCGACGGTCATGATGGTGATTGCGGTAACGGCATCCTCCGCCTGCGCAACCAGCAGCAGCGCCGCGATGCTGCCACCAAAGCCGATCAACATCATCAGCTTGCGGACATGGGTGATGGTCATGCCCCGTCCGATCAGCCGGTCGGCCACCACTCCGGAGAGATTGATGCACAGGAACAGCGCAATATGCGGCATCATCGCAAAATAGCCGACCGAGGCATAGTCGACGCCCAGCCCCTTGGTGACAAAAGTCGGCAGCCAGGCGAGCAGCACATAGAACCACCAGTTGTTGCAGAAATGGGCCACGATCACGGCCCAGACCGGCATGTTGGTCATCAGCGCCCGCCACGGCGTGGGTCCGACGGGCGTATCGGCAATCGTGTCGGCGGCAATCAGGTCCAGTTCCGCCTGGCTGATACCGGGTTGCAGGCGGGGGCTCGATGCGATGCAAAATACCAGACGGCGCACCAGATGAAACCGACGCCGCCGAACAGATAGAACACCCATTCCCAGCCCCAGGCGGCCACGATCACCGGGGTTGCCAGCAGCGCGAAGACCGTGCCCAGCGGAATGCCGCTGTTCGAAAAGCCGGCGGAGCGCGAACGCTCCCGGACCGGTATCCAGCGGGCGTAGAGCGCATAAATCGCCGGGAAAGTGACGGCTTCTCCCATGCCCATTACTATCCGGGCGACGATCAGCACGGCGATGCCCAGTGCGGCTGCCGGAGGGGCGACCAATGTAAAGAGCGACCAGACCAATACGCCGAAGCCCAGAACGACCTTGCCACCATAGCGATCGGCCAGCTTTCCGCCGACCACCTGGGTGAGCAGATAGCCGATGAAGAAACTCGAGAGCACCAGCCCTGTGTCGACAGGTCCCAGCCATAGGTTTCGACCATGGGAATGATCGCGACCGAGATCGCAACCCGGTCCATATAACAGATGAAAATAGCCAGAAAGGCCATGAAGGCCAGCTGATGGCGTTTTTGCATGTGCATCCTCCCCGATGCGCCGCCCGTCTCGTTTTCCCGGACAGATCGACCGGCTAATGTCTTGCATATCCGCTGCGGATTCCCTATAGTATCATTTGTAACTATAACGCGCCACGGCGCCTGTTGTCCCGAGGAAATATTGTGGCTGATCTGTTTGAAAATCCCGTTGGTCTCGACGGCTTTGAATTTGTCGAATTTTGCGCGCCCGAGCGCGGTGTGCTCGAACCGGTGTTCGAAGTCATGGGCTTCACCCGCATCGCCCAGCATCGCAGCAAGGATGTCCATCTCTGGCGGCAGGGCGGCATCAATCTGATCATCAATTACGAGCCGAAATCGGCGGCCTGGTATTTTGCTCGCGAACATGGTCCTTCGGCCTGTGGCATGGCTTTCCGGGTGAAAGACGCGCGCAAGGCTTATGCCTGGCTGCTCGAAAAGGGCGCCGAGCCGGTGCATGTCGAAACCGGACCGATGGAATTGCACATCCCGGCGATCCGCGGCATCGGCGGCGCCATTCTCTATCTGGTCGACCGCTATGACGGCGGCGAGCGCGGCGAGAATCTGTCGATCTATGACATTGATTTTGAATATCTGCCCGGCGTGGACCGCAACCCGGTTGGCGCCGGCTTCCACACGATCGATCACCTGACCCATAATGTCTACGGCGGCCGGATGAAATATTGGGCGGATTATTACGAGACCCTGTTCAACTTCCGCGAAATCCGCTTCTTCGACATCAAGGGCGAATATACCGGCCTGACCTCCAAGGCGCTGACCGCGCCGGATGGCAAGATCCGCATTCCACTCAACGAGGAAGGCGAAGGCGGCAAGGGCCAGATCGAGGAATTCCTGCGCGAATTCAACGGCGAAGGCATTCAGCATATTGCACTGATTTGTGATGACCTAATCGCTTGCTGGGATCGGCTCAAGACACTCGGCGTACCCTTCATGACCGCACCGCCGAACACTTATTACGAAATGCTCGACGGCCGCCTGCCCGGCCATGGCGAAGACGTCAACGCGCTGCAGACCCGCGGCATATTGCTCGACGGGACCACAGAAGGCGGCGAACCGCGCTTGCTGCTGCAAATCTTTGCCGAAGCGCAGGTCGGACCGGTTTTCTTTGAATTCATCCAGAGAAAGGGCGATGACGGTTTCGGCGAGGGCAATTTCAAGGCCCTGTTCGAGAGCATCGAGCGCGACCAGGTATCGCGCGGGTGCTGAATGTAGAGGAGCCGGTATAATGGCCGCACCCAAGATCGATGGCATCCACCATGTCGCCTATCGCTGCAAGGACGCGAAAGAGACGGTCGATTTCTACCAGCGGGTGATGGGCATGGATTTCCAGCTCGCCTTTGCCGAGAATGAAGTGCCGTCGACCGGCGAATATGATCCCTATATGCACATCTTCCTCGATGCCGGCGGCGGCAATGTCCTCGCCTTTTTCGAGCTGCCCGAGCAACCGGACATGGACCGCGACCAGAATACCCCGGCCTGGGTCCAGCATATTGCCTTCAAGGTGAACTCGCTCGACGATCTGATGGCGGCCAAGGCCAATGCAGAGGCTGAGGGTCTCGAAGTGCTCGGCCCGACCCATCACGGCATTTTCAAGTCGATCTATTTCTTCGACCCCAACGGCCACCGGCTGGAACTGGCCTGCGATATCGGAACCGACGAGGAAATGGCCGAATTGCGCCGGGTTGCTCCCGCGATGCTCGAGGAATGGAGCCGCACCAAGAAGGCGCCGCAACATGCCGCCTGGCTGCACGAGAAAGCGCGCGACGAGCATTAGGTTTTCGCATTGAACAATGCCGTGCTCCTGCGTAGGCAGGAGTCCATCTCCCGAAGTTTCCGCTAGAGGCAATGGTCGGAGATGGGCCCCCGCCTTCGCGGGGGAACGGAGCAGGATGAAGGAACGCACATGAAACTCGCTACCCTGAAAATGACACCCGTGACGGCCGTCTGGTCGTGGTCTCGAAAGACCTCACCCGCTGCTGCGAAGCGAGCCATATCGCCCCGACCCTGCAGGCGGCCCTCGACGACTGGGAACAATGCGCGCCGAAGCTCGAAGCGCTCTACCGCGATGTCGAACATGAGACCGTGCCCTGCGAACGCTTCCACGAGCGGCTCGCCGAATCCCCCCTGCCCCGCGCCTATCAATGGGCCGACGGCAGCGCCTATATCAACCATGTCGAACTGGTCCGCAAAGCGCGCGGCGCCGAAGTGCCGGAGAGTTTCTATTCCGATCCCCTGATGTATCAGGGCGGCTCGGACGCCTTCCTCGGCCCGCGCGACGATATTCCGCTCGGCGACCCCAAATGGGGCTGCGACATGGAAGGCGAAGTCGCGGTCGTCACCGATGATGTGCCACCGGGCGTCAGCGCCGAAGACGCAGCCGGCCATATCAAGCTGGTCATGCTGTGCAACGATGTTTCCCTGCGCGGCCTGATCCCCGGCGAGCTGGCCAAGGGCTTCGGCTTCTTCCAGTCGAAGCCGCCATCCGCCTTTTCCCCGGTCTGCGTCACACCCGATGAACTCGGCGACGCGTGGAAGGGTTCGGTCATCCATCTGCCGCTGCAAGTCGACTATAACCGCGAGCCCTTCGGCCGCGCCAATGCCGGCAAGGACGCGACCTTCAGCCTCGCCGATCTGGTCGCCATGCCGCCAAAACCCGCCCCTGTCCGCCGGCACAATCATCGGTTCCGGCACCGTGTCCAACCAGGGCCCCGACGGCGATCCCGGCAAGCCGGT
This sequence comes from Sphingopyxis sp. BSNA05, assembly GCF_013265645.1. NCBI lineage: Bacteria > Pseudomonadati > Pseudomonadota > Alphaproteobacteria > Sphingomonadales > Sphingopyxidaceae > Sphingopyxis > Sphingopyxis sp. BSNA05. The sequence continues at coordinate 18,030 of NZ_PYIA01000099.1, forward strand.
CAGCGAAGGCGGCCTGGGCTATAGCTGTATCGCCGAAATCCGGATGATCGAAACAATCAACGACGGCGCGCCCAAAACCCCGTTCATGAGCGCTGGCGATACGGTCAAAATCCAGATGCTGGATGCGGATGGCCATTCGATCTTTGGCGCAATCCGGCAGGAGGTTGTGGCGGTTTGACGGTGTTGAATCTACGCAGATAATGCTGACGGTGGAGAAAACGCTGGAGGCATAAGCCCTGCCCCACATTCAGCCCGCAGGAGCCGTCCCGCGGGCACGCGTCCGTCCACCGATAAGGAAATGCAGCGGCACCGCGACCAGAATCAGCAGGATGCCGAGACCGCCCGCTTCCAAACCGGTTCCGTAGAGCACCCAGCAGCAGAAGCCGAGGCCAACCACCGCCAGGGTGCGCTGAACATGCGCCACCAGAGCGGCGATGCAAATGGCGGCATAGAACCAGATCGCCGAAGCGGTCGTCAGCCGCAGCAGGAAGTCCAGCACTCTCTCGCCTATTCCTGTCGCGCTCCCGAGCATCAGTATAATCGCCAACAGGCTGCCCAGTAGCAAGGGTCGCGCCGCCACGTCGTGGCGGTTGGCCGGCGCCATATAGTCGGGCAGCTGGCCATCGCGGACCATGCCCAGCGGGAGCTCGCCCATGAACAAGACTATGCCGTTGATACAACCGATCGCGGAGATCGCGGCGAATAATGCAACGGCATCTCCGGCCCACGGCCCCAGAAAACGCGTGACGAAATAGGCGATCGGGGCTGAGCTGGCAGATAGTTCGTCCGCCGGGCTCGCCATCATGATACCGGTGCTCACGATAATATAAATGACAAGCACCAGCGCGAGACCCAGCAATGTGCCACGCACGACGTTGCGAGCCGGGTCGCGCACCCGTTCCGCCACCAGACCCGCGGATTCGAAGCCGAGCAGCGCAAAAATGTGATGGCCAGCGCCGGCGTCAGCGACGCCGCCGAAAAGGGAGCCAGCGGAGCCTGACTATAGGTCGCCGGTGCGCTCACGGCGAGCCACCCGACGATTGCAATGACAACGACGAGCGGTACGAGCTTGAGCAACGTAGCGGTCACCTGAAAATTGCCTGCGCTGCGCACGCCGCGGATATTGATCGTGGTCAATGCGGCAACGATTGCCGTTCCGCCAATAGCTTGCTCCAGAGGGCCGTGGGGAAGCGACGGGAACAGATGCAGCAGATAGGCGGCACCGGCCATGGCGACCACCGACACACTGCCGATCAGGGAAACCCAGTAGCTCCAGGCGATCACCCGCCCCGGAAGCAGCCCAAGAATGTCGCCGCAAATCGTCAATATGCTGGGCTCCCTGGATCGCTGGATCGTGAGATCGGCGATGATACGGGCAATTGCCAATACGCCCATGCCGCCGACGATCCAGCTGACCGCACCGGTCCAGCCAAGCGGCGCGAGCTGTCCGGGCAGAACAAAAATACCCGCACCAATCATCGTCCCCACGACCATCGCGGTCGCCGTCCAGACACCGAATGGTCTTTCCAATTTGGCCATGTAACTTGTCCCCCCGGACGGAGACTTGCATGTAACTTTCTTTTTCAAAGAAATTTCTTGGATCGGGAGGTTCCGGTAGAGCGTTCTGACTTGCGGTGACAGCGCACCAATTTGTTCCTGCGCCTGAAATAGAGTGCACTGTCACCATCATGCAAACCGGTCAGCAAAGGCGGCCTCGGCTATAGCTGCATCACCGAAATGCGGATGGTCGAGACGATCAACGACGGCGAGGCCAAGACGCCGTTCATGAGCGCTGGCGACAGCGTGGAAATCCGGATGCAGGATGCGGATGGGCATTCTTGTGACGGTTTGATGAGGTTGATCATCAAGTGATATTGATATCCACGCCGACAGCCAACATCGGATTTCATTGATATGAGTCGCTGATAACGTCAAACCTATTACCGAACACAAGAGGCGGGGAAGTTGAGATGAATAATTTGAAGCGCATTAGGGGATTAAACTTCACTGTAAGGCATTGGATGTTATTGCCTGCGCTCGCGCTAACTACAGCGTGCAATTCTTCACTGGTCGAAGAAGCCAAACAAGCGGAAAAAGACGGCAGGGTAATCAGTAATGAAGCGATGTCGGCGCTGTACCCACAATCATTCCGTTCTGGGTCGCCAAAATATCTAGAGCGAGATTTCGAGGCAGGAGCAGATTTCATTTGCGATGAAATTAAAGCAAAATATCAGCGTGATATATGCTCAGAGGAAGAAATTAATTGGCGAACATCGACTCCCATTTGACTGATTTCATCACTTTTCATCCGCCGCCCTCTCAAACCGGCACCGCCGTCTCATATTTGATCCGCTCCATCGCGAAACTCGCCGACACATCGGACAAGGGCACCGCCTTGATCAGTTTCTTGTACACCCGGTCATAGTCGGCGACATCGCGGACCAGCAGCTTGAGCATATAGTCGACCTCGCCCGCCATCCGGTAGAATTCGACCACTTCCTCGATTGCCGACGCCGCTGCGGCGAATTTTGTCAGCCATTTGTCGCTATGGTCGCTGGTCCGCACGGCGACGAACACGGTCATGTTCAGGCCGACCGCTTCCGGATCGACGATCGCCACCCGGCGAGCGATGATGCCATCCGCCTCCATCCGCTTGATCCGCCGCCAGCAGGCATTGGTCGAGAGGCTGAGCTGCGCCGCGAGATTTTCCAGCGACAGGCTGGCGTCGCGCTGCAAGGCTTTCAGGATATTGCGGTCATTATCATCAATATTTTTTATATTTTCGCTCATTTATAGAAATTTATCACAATATCCTGCGGCTTCAAAGGATTATTGACGAAGATATTTGTCATTTGCCTGGCCATAAGAGGGTCTTGTTCAAGGAGGACCCCATATGCTCGACCGCGTCGGCCGCACATCAGACGATAAATTTCACTGCCTTGCCGGACTGATCGGCAACACGCCGATGCTGCGCATCAAACTCCGCTGCGCAGGGAAGGACATCACCGTCTATGCCAAGGCCGAAATGTATAATTTCTCCGGCAGCATCAAGGACCGGATGGCGCTCAACATTCTCCGCAACGCGACGCGCTCGGGCGCGCTGAAGCCCGGCCAGCGGATTGCCGAGGCGACCAGCGGCAATGCCGGAATCGCGATAGCGGCGCTCGGGACCGCGCTCGGTCACCCGGTGACCATCTTCATGCCCGACTGGATGAGCGTGGAGCGCCGCGCGATTCTCGCCAGCCATGGCGCAGAGATCCGGCTGGTGTCGAAGGAAGAAGGCGGTTTTCTCGGCTCCATCGCGATGGCCGAAGCATTGGGCAAAAACGCAGGGGCGTTTCTGCCGCGCCAATTTTCCAACGAGGATAATTGCAGCGCCCATTGCCAGGGCACCGCACCGGAAATCTGGAACCAGGTCACGCCAGACGGCGGACAGATCGGCGGTTTTGTCGCCGGCGTCGGCACCGGCGGCACGGTGATGGGCGTCGGGCGTTTCCTGAAAGAACGCGACGCCGGCATATCGGTCCATCCAGTCGAGCCGGTCGAATCGCCGACCCTGTCAACCGGCCACAAGGTCGGCCACCATCGCATCCAGGGCGTGTCCGACGAATTTATCCCGGAAATCGTGAAACTCGACCAGGTCGATGCCGTGATCGGCGTGAACGATGGCGATTCCATCCTGATGGCGCAGAAACTGTGCAAGCAGCTCGGGCTCGGCGTCGGCATTTCGAGCGGCGGCAATCTGATCGCCGCGGTCCGCTGCGCCCTCGCGCAGGACGCGGCCGCCGGCGCAGACATGCGCGCCGTGGCGACCGTGTTCCCGGACAGCAACAGCAAATATCTGTCGACCGATCTGGCGAAGGAAGAACCGTGCCGCGACGGCTATCTAACGCCGCAAATCGAGCTGGTGGATATGCAGACTATCCGCTGAGTTTCGCGATATTGCGGTCATCAGCGGTGGTCACATCGACCGCCAGACCAATCAGATCCGTATCTTCCGGCGCGTCCGGCAAGATTCCGATGGCGGGCAAGCCCTGCTCATCCTCCAGCCAGACACTGGCCGCGCCGCGGCTGGCCTTGCCATAAGGCATGGCATAGCTTTTGATCACCGCCTTGCCGTTGAAGAAATGGTCCGCTTTGACATGGTCGGGTTTCGGAATCCGCACCGGCGCGGCGATCCGCTCGGGAGACCAGCCACCCGCGACGGGCTGAGCCGCGTAAATACCGACCGATTCCTTGTTGATCACGCCGCCATTGGCAGAGATCATGCCGGGCTTGCTGCCATCCTTGCGCAACGCCTGGACCAGAGCGACCATGCCGTGGGCGCTATAGCTGTTGCCTGGACCGCCAAAGAAGCTGAGGCCACCGGTCAGCGTATAGGAAGCCAGCGAGCGATCCGGCGAACCGAGCGCGTCCATCGCCAGCGAGACCGCGACGGGGAAACAGCTATAAATATCGATCGGACCGAGATCCGCGGCTTCGACTTCGGCCAGTTCCAGCGCCTTGGGGAAAGCGACCTGCATCGCCGGCGAGACCGACAGGTCGTCCTGCAGGCTCATCAACGGCACGCTCGCGTCGGCGCCGCTATGCAGATAGATGATCTTGTCTTCGGCTATGCCCAGCTCTTCCGCATGGCCCGCCGTGGTCAGGATCACCGCAGCGCCCAGTTCGACCGCATCCTGCGCCACCATCCAGCGGCGATAAGGGTCGTTGAGCCGGTAATTGCCATGATCATCGGCCAGCAATTCTTCCGCCGTCCAGTCGCGGGCAAATTGGGCATGTTCGCGCGTCAGCGACACGCCGGCAAAGGCCTCCCACAGTTCGGCCATGCTCTGCGCATAGCTGTCGCGGTCCATCCCCAGCCGCGCGCGCCGGGCATTTTCGACAATCCCGTAAGCCATCGGCATGTTGATAATGCCCTGCCGCCATTCATAGGCGGTCAGCATCTTGTCTTCATTGGTGATCAGATCGGTCATTGCGCGGGTCGCCGGCTGGTTCCAGTCCAGCTTGTGACCGCTGCGCCGCGCCCGTTTGACGGTGCCCATATTCTCGGCGCTCGACAGGACCACCGCCTTATATTCGCCGTCATGCACCTGGCAGGCGAGCTTGTTGAGATGTTTCTGCGGGCTCTGTCCTCCGACATCGCCATAGAGCAGATGCGCGGGATCGAGACCGGCAGCCGCGGCCACCGCTTCCGGGTGATTCGCCGGCGAGCCGAAATCATGCGGCAGACCGCTGTCGTGGAACAGGCGAATCGAAAGCAGGCAATCGATCGAGGCAGCCAGTTTTTCGCCAGCGCCGCTATCGGCCAGTGCTTCCCCGATCGCCGCCGACGCGAGGTCGACCGTCGATGGCCACTCAAGCCCTTGCGATTGCTTCAATTTCGCGCCGCTTGCCTCGCCGACACCGATCAGCACCGGTGCCTTGGGATCTGCCAATACCATCCTAATTCCCTCAAAATAAACAGTTCATCAATCGATTAAACATGATAACAGCATGCTGGAATCATGCACTAGCTAAAATGGAGAATATTGGATGAGCGGCTGGCCGGAACTAAAATGGGATACGGAACCGACAGGCCCGCTGAAGGGTTTGAAAATCGTCGACATGTCTACCGTGGTCCTCGGCCCCTTCGCCACTCTCAATTTCGCTGACATGGGCGCCGACGTCATCAAGATCGAAAATGGCGATGGCAAGTTCGGCGGCGACATGATGCGCCACGCCGGCGACAATCCGACCGGCGACCTCGGCCCGATCTTCACCGCGCTCAACCGCAACAAGAAATCGGTGACCCTCAACGGCAAGAATGACGATGACAAGGCCGTCATCCTCGAGCTGCTGAAACATGCCGACGTGTTCTTCCACAATGTCCGGCTGGCCGGCATGGAGCGGCTGGGCCTCGACTATGAAAGCGTCAAGGCAATCAATCCCGGCATCGTCTATCTCCATTGCGCAGGGTTCGGCCAGGGCGGCGAATATGAAAAGCGCCAGGCCTATGACGACCTGATCCAGTGCGCCTCCGGCTTTGCCAGCCTGTTCGAGATGCGCGGCGACAGCGGGCGGCCGCTCTATATGCCATCGCTTGTGGCCGACAAGACCATCGGCCTGTTCGCGGTCAACGCGACGCTCGCGGCGATGTATCACAAGGAAAAGACCGGCGAAGGCCAATTTGTCCAGGTGCCGATGTTCGAGGCCTTCACCTGGTTCAACATGGTCGAGAATCTCTGGGGCGAAACCTTCATTCCGGGCAATGGCAAGCTGGCCTACACCCGCTCGATCAACGAAAACCGCAAACCCTATCCGACCAAGGACGGCTATATCGGTCTGGTCCCCTATAATGACGCGCAGTGGCGGAAGTTCTTTGAACTGGGCGGCAAACCGGGCGTCTTTGACGAGCCCCGCTTTTCCGACTATTCCCAGCGGACCAAGAATATCACCGCGCTCTACGCCCTGATCGAGGAGATTGCTGCGACCAAGACCACGGACGAATGGCTGCCGCTGCTCGACGAGCATAATATTCCGGCGATGCGCTACAACAAGATGGAGGACGTTCTGACCGATCCCCATCTCCAGCAGGTCGGTTTCTGGCAGGAACGTGAGGGCGAGAAGATCGGCAAATATAGAACGATCAAACATCCGGTGCACTATTCCGCCAGCCCGGCGAATATCTATGCCGATCCGCCGACGCTGGGCGCGGACAATGACGAAATACGCGGCGCGCTCAATATGCCCGCCAACGACGACTGACATAATAATATAAACAACGGGATGAGGCCTGAACTATGAATTTTGATTTTTCCGACGATCAAAAATTTCTTCGAGACGAAGCACGCAAGTTTCTCGAAGCGCAATGCACGACCGCGCATGTCCGCGAAGTGCTGGATGATGACAGCAAGAGCCACAATGAAGGCGTCTGGAAACAGATTGTCGAAATGGGCTGGCTTGGTGCTGCCATTCCAGAAGAATATGGCGGGCTTGGCCTCGGCATGCTCGAGCTTTGCGTGATTGCCGAGGAACTGGGCCGGGCGCTGGCGCCGGTGCCCTTCGGATCATCCGCCTATTTCTTTGCCGAAGCGCTGAAAATCGCGGGCAGTGAAGACCAGAAATCGCAACTATTGCCGAAAGTGGCCGACGGCAGCCTGATCGGCTGCATCGCGATCAGCGAAGGACCGGGCGAAATCAAGGCCGGCAATATTGCTACCCGGCTGAAGGACGGTAGCATCACGGGCAAGAAGATCCCTGTCACCGATGGAGATATCGCAACCCACGCCATCGTGCTTGTGAAGGACGGCAGCGGCGAGAGCCTCGTCATTGTCGACCTCAACCAGAGCGGCGTATCGCGCGAGCCGGTCAAGACGCTCGAACCCACGCGCAGCCACGCCACGATCAGCTTCGACGGCGCATCGGCCGAGCTTCTCGGCGAAGCGGGCAATGGCATGGCGCTGCTCGACCAGATCAACGATCGCGCAGCGGTATTGATCGCCTTTGAGCAACTGGGCGGCGCGTCCCGCTGTCTGGAAATGGCCAATGCCTACGCCAAGGAGCGCGTCGCTTTCGGCCGCGCCATCGGCGGCAATCAGGCGATCAAACACAAGCTGGCCGACATGTATGTGAAGAATGAAGTCGCCCGCTCCAACGCTTATTATGGCGCATGGGCGCTGTCGAGCGACGCCGCCGAACTGCCCGAAGCGGCAGCGGCCGCCCGGGTCGCGGCCTCGGAAGCTTACTGGTTTGCCTCGAAAGAGAATATCCAGACGCATGGCGGCATGGGCTTCACCTGGGAGGTGGATTGCCACCTCTTCTATCGCCGCGCCAAATTGCTCGCCGTGCAGGCGGGCAGCCCGGCCGTCTGGAAAGAAAAGCTGGTCAGCGCGCTCGAAGCAAAAATGACTGAATCCCGAACCCGGAGTGCCGTTCGGCCTGAGCCTGTCGAAGGACAGGTTGGCGCGCACTCGGACTTCGACACGCTCAGCGCGAACGGACATTCGCGCCCGGGCCACAAAGTGAAGGAATAGACTATGGATTTCAACGACACAGCAGAAGAAGCAGAATTTCGCGCCGAAGCGAACGCCTTTCTCTCGCAGCATCTGAAGGCCAAAACGCCGGGTGCCCTGCGCTCGGGTGGCCGCGAGGATTTTCTCGAGCGCGCCAAGGCCTGGCAGAAGACCAAGGCGGAAGGCGGCTTTGCGCAGATCACCTGGCCCAAGGAAATGGGCGGCCGCGGCGGCACCGTGATGCAGCAGGTCATCTGGGGCCAGGAAGAAGCGAAATTTGATGCTCCAACCGGCCCCTTTGCCATCGGCCTCGGGATGTGCGTACCGACGGTGATTGCCTTCGGATCGGACGAGCACAAGAAGCGCTATGTCCAGAAGGCCCTGATGGGCGAGGAAATCTGGTGCCAGCTTTTCTCCGAGCCGGCTGCCGGGTCGGATGTTGCCGGTCTCAAGACAAAAGCGGTCAAAGATGGCGACGAATGGGTCATAAATGGTCAGAAAGTGTGGACTTCCGGTGCCCATTATTCCGATTATGGTATCCTTCTGGTCCGTACCGACCCCAATGTGCCCAAGCACAAGGGCCTGACCATGTTCATCGTCGACATGAAGCAGAAGGGCGTTGACGTGCGACCGATCCATCAGGCGTCCGGCGGCAAGGAATTTAACGAGGTCTATTTCACCGACGTTCGTATTCCCGACAGCGACCGGCTCGGCGAGCCCGGCATGGGCTGGAAAGTCGCGCTCGTCACCCTGATGAACGAACGGCTCGCGGTTGGTGGTTCACCGGGTCCCGACTGGAAGGAAATCATGGATTATGCGCGGTCCGCCGGCACATTGTCCGACCAGGCCTTCCGCGCCAAACTGGCCGACTGGTATGTCGCGGCGCAGGGTTACAAGCTGACCAAATTCCGCACCCAGACCGCCCTGTCGCGCGGCGAAACACCGGGTCCGGAAAATGCCATCGGCAAGATCATCAACGCCAACCATCTGCAGGACATCTGCAACAGCGCGATCGAGATGCAGGACCATTTCGGCCTGATCGTCGACAAGGACGAAGCGCCCTCCGACGCGATTTTCCAGGAAAGCTTCATGTGGGCGCCGGGTCTGCGGATCGCCGGCGGCACCGATGAAATCCTGAAGAATATCATCGCCGAACGGGTCCTCGGCCTGCCGCAGGATGTCCGCGTCGACAAGGACAAGACCTTCGCGGAAATGAACTAGGAACCGATGATGACCGAACAACCCGTCCATGTCGTCGCCAATTTCACCGTGCAGGACGCGGCGAAATATCGCGAATATGAAAAGGGATTTTTCCCGATCCTGAAAAACATGGCGGGGAGTTCGTCACCTATGATGACGGCAGCGTCACCTTCGAAGGCGCGGCTCCGCCCGAAGGCCGGGTGGTGATGTTCCGCTTCCCCAACGAGGCGGCGGCCACGGCCTGGTATAATGATCCCGATTATCAGACTTTGTCCGAACATCGCCGCGCCGGCACGACGCTGCAGTTTCTGACCATGGTGCACAGCATCCCGCCGAAGGACTAGGCTGCGACCAAAAGTCCGCTTGGAGCGGACGCAGAAAAACTTGCGTGATCGGGGCGATGGCAAATGCTACCGCTTGTCCAGAGCAACACAGGCCAATCCAAAAGGAATGATCCCATGACCGACAATCTGCCCGATTACACGCCCCCGAAAGTCTGGAAATGGGACAAGGCCAATGGCGGCCGCTTCGCCAATATCAACCGCCCGATTGCCGGCCCGACCAAAGAGGTAGAACTGCCGGTCGGCAAGCATCCGCTGCAACTCTATTCGATGGCGACGCCCAATGGCGTGAAGGTCACGGTGATGCTCGAGGAGCTGCTGGCGCTCGGCCACAAGGGCGCGGAATATGACGCTTATTTCATCAATATCGGCGAAGGCGACCAGTTCGGCAGCGGCTTTGTCGACATCAACCCGAACAGCAAGATCCCGGCATTGATGGACCACAGCACCGACAAGCCGACGCGGCTTTTCGAATCCGGCTCGATGCTCCTCTATCTCGCCGAAAAATTTGGTGCATTCCTCCCCAGCGATCACAACAAGCGCACCGAAGCGCTCAACTGGCTGTTCTGGCAAATGGGCAGCGCCCCCTATCTCGGCGGCGGCTTTGGCCATTTCTATGCCTATGCGCCGGTGAAGATCGAATATTGCATCGACCGCTTTGCGATGGAGGTGAAACGCCAGCTCGACGTGCTCGACCGCCATCTGGCCGACAATGAATATATGGCCGGCGACGAGTACAGCATCGCCGATATCGCGATCTGGCCCTGGTATGGCGCGCTGGTCAAGAATGTGGTCTACGAAGCCGCCGAATTTCTCGACACCGCTTCCTACAAGCATATGAACCGCTGGACCGACATGATCGGCAAGCGCCCCGCCGTGCAGCGCGGCAAGATGGTCAACCGCGCCTGGGGTGATCTCGAAAGTCAGCTACGCGAACGGCACGACGCCAGCGATTTCGAATTGCGCACACAAGACAAGCTGGAACCGGCAGGCGAAGCGGCGGAATAGCCATCCCTTGATAGCGAGCGGCCAAATGCTGAAAACTTATTGAAGTTTTTGCAACGCCCCCAGCGGATGGACAAATGGCCATCTTCGCCGCCCGCCCATTCGAAGCCAGCATGATGGAAAGAAAAATCACCATCCTCGTTTGAATGCACAGTCGCATGGAAGGTCACAAATGCTTCGCTGTCTGATGCTTTGAATGTGACGCCGTCTCCAACATAAACGCCATGCAGAACGCTATTTTCGGTATGCCACTCAATTGGATCTCGATCGGGCCCCTGATAACGAATTTCGGCCATTTTGTAGGTGGCTGGATTCTCGTCGTCGCTGGTAATTCGTAACCCGAAGCGCGTCGGCAATTGATCATCGATAAAAGCCTTGGGAGGCGGAGCGCCTTCCAAATGCGTTGTCGCGATGGAAGCTTTTTCCACGATCGTGCAGAGATAATTGCCAACGAGATCGGGTTGAGCATTCATTGGCGCAGTTACTGTCAAGGCCATCGCAAAAGCGACTGCGGAAGTCGCAGCGCTTATCATTCCCGCGTCAGGCTGGCGTAAACACGGCTCAGAAAGCTTGGCAGCATCATCTCGTTGGCCTGAAATTCCTCATCGAAATCCGCCGTCGGTTTTGCGGCCATGATTTCCGTCAGGCTTTTGCCATCGTCGATCAGCGCCTGCACGCGGCCCTGGATGATGGTCAGCACCTCGATATAGCGGGCCAGCTTGGCGCGGTCGGTGACCGGCCCGTGCCCCGGAATCACGATGGTATCATCGTCGATCGTGTCGTGGACGGCCTGACAGAAAGCGATCATCCCGGCGAGGTCGCCGCCATTGTCGGCGTCGATGAAGGGATAGCCGCTATTGTTGAAAACATCGCCGAGATGGACGGCGTTCGTCCCGCGGAAAAGGACCGCCGTATCACCATTGGTGTGCGCCGGGCCGACATGCAGCAGGTCGATCTTCTGGCCGTTGATATGAAACTGCATGGTCCGGTCAAAGGTGATGTCGGACAGGGCGTGCGCAGGATAGGCTTTCTGCTCGCCGGCAAAGGGCCCGAAATTGACGATCTGGTCGTCCAGCATCATCGCTCTGCTGTTCGACTGGCTGACAATCCAGCTGCCTTCCTTGCCGAGCGCCAGATTCCCGTCGGCATGGTCAAAATGCCAGTGGGTGTTGACCACGAAATCGACGTCTTCGCTGCCGATTTCCTTCAGCGCCGCCTTGATTTTCGGCATCAGCTGCGGGAACTGGTCATCGACGATCAATGTGCCGTCCTTGCCGACCGACACCGCGATATTGCCGCCCAGTCCGAACAGGACATAGAGGCCGTCGGCCACTTTCTGGGTTTTGATCTCGGCCTTGTCAAAATCCCAGCCGAAGGCCGAATAGATCTGATCCGCGCTCATCACCGGGCCGTGGGACGGGGTGTCTGCCGCCTTGCTGCCATGAGCGAGGGCCGGCGAAGCGATCGCCAATGATAAAGCCAGTCCGAATAGTCCTACAGCCTTGGTCACGCGATCGTCTCCCGTTTGCGTCGATTATTGTTTGAGAATGCCCGCCATGATCAGGTCAACGGTCTGCTCGCGATAGGAATCGCGCATCCGCTCGTCGAAATCGTCGCGGCCGTAGCAATATTTCCAGACCAGCTTGCCGGTGAAGAAACGGTCGGCCGCGCCGGTCACCGCGGAATAGAAAAGATCCGGGTTCATTTCGCGGAACACGCCCGACTTGATGCCGGCGCCGACAAAAATATTATAGGCTTCCGACAAAGGTTTCAGATATTTGTCCGCAATCTTGCGCGCGCCTTCGGGCGGCAGGTCCCGGATCAGCCGCATGGTCAGGCGGTTAAGATAGGGAAATTCGTGATAGGTATCGATCACCGCACCGATATGGTGGCGCAGCTTGTCCTCGGGCGGCATGTCCTTCTTGATCAGCAGACCGACCTGATCGAGAATATTGTCCATGTCGCGCTCGAGAATGGCTTCGAGCAGGCCATCCTTGTTGCCGAAATAATATTTGACGAGCGCGCTGTTGAGACCCGACAGGACCGACAGCTCGCTGAACGATATATCGATCGTGTCGCCCTTGCGCATGATCTGGCTGGCGGTCTCGATCAGCTTGTCCCGCGCCCCGGCTTCACCATCCTTGGCCACCATTTTATCGACGGTCATATTCTTCCCCTATACGCACTTCGTCACATTTTTGTCACTTATAAGCAGGTTCTTCCCACCATGGAAAGCTGTCTGGCAAGTCGCTGGACACTTTATCCGGATAGTTGGGACTGCGCTTCTCCAGAAAGCTCGCAATACCCTCTTTGGCATCGGCGGATTTTGCCCGATTATAGATGATCCGGCTGTCGACCTTGTGCGCTTCCATCGGATGGTCCGCGGCGGGCAATTGCCACAGCATCTGCCGCGTGACGGCGATCGATACCGGCGCGTATTGTCGACAATCTCGCGCGCGAGGGCATAAGCGGCGGGGAGAAGGTCTTCCGGTTTATGCAGCGAACGGACCAGACCGCCCTTCAGCGCCTCCTCGGCATCGAAGACCCGTCCGGTCAGGCACCATTCGAGCGCCTGCGCCCGACCGACGAGATTTGGCAGGAACCAGCTGGCCGCACCATCGGGGGCAATGCCGCGTCTAGCAAAGACAAAACCGAAGCGGGCCGTCTCGCTGGCTAGCCGCATGTCCATCGGTAGCAACATCGTCGCGCCGACACCCACGGCGACACCGTTGATCGCGCCGATCACGGGCTTGAGGCATTGATAAATCCGCAGGATCAACAGACCGCCACCATCGCGGACGCGGGGATCGGAATAATCCTCCACCGGCTCTTCGCTGGCGAAAGGTTTCTTACCGTCTTCCGGAGTCAGATCGGCACCGGCGCAAAAGGCGCGCTCGCCCGCTCCGGTCACGACCACTGCCCGCACATCATCATCGGCATCGATCCGGTCGAAGGCGTCGGTCATTTCCCTGATCATCGTCCCGGTGAAGGCGTTCATCTTTTCCGGCCGGTTGATCGTGATCGTCGCGATATTGTCGGCGACGTCATAGAGGATCTGCGTATAGTCGGTCATGAACTTCTCCATCAGATACAAAAAGGGCCGCGAGTTTCTCGCGGCCCCCTGATTTTTCTTGTCTAGCGCGGTGCCATCCGGATGCGCCATCGAGGCGGACATCTTCGCCGTTGAAATATTGCGTCTCGATCATGCACATGGCGAGAGCGGCATATTCGTCCGGCTGGCCGAGCCGCGGCGGATGCGGCACCATTGCGCCCAGCGCGTCGCGGACATTTTGCGGTGCACCGGCGAGCAGCGGCGTATCAAAGATACCGGGCAGGATGGTGTTAAGACGAATGCCTTCGCGGGACAGGTCACGCGCGATCGGCAGGGTCATGCCGACAACGCCGCCCTTGGAAGCGGAATAGGCTGCCTGACCGATCTGGCCATCTTCAGCCGCTACCGAAGCGGTGTTGACCATCGCGCCGCGATCGCCGTCGGCGAGCGGGTCGAGCGTCAGCATGCCAGCCGCCGATTTGGCGATGCAGCGGAAGGTGCCGACCAGATTGACCTGGATGACGAAGTTGAAGGCATCGAGCGGGAAATGCTTGATCGATCCGTCTTCCTTGGAACGGCTGACGGTCTTGATTGCGTTGCCGATACCGGCGCAGTTCACGAGGATACGTTCCTGACCATTGGCCGCGCGTGCTTTTTCAAGCCCGCGTCAACGCTGTCGTCTTCGGTGACATTGACCTTGCAGAAAACGCCGCCCAGTTCGGATGCCAGCGCTTCGCCTTTTTCCTCGTTGAGGTCGAACAGGGCGACTTTCACGCCTTTTGCAGCCAGACGACGGGCGGTCGCGGCGCCAAGGCCCGATGCACCACCGGTGATGACCGCTGAGATATTGCTGTTGAGTTCCATATTCTTGTCTTTCTTCTATCGTTCGTCATCCCGAACCAGGTTCAGGATGACGATAATTTCCATTAACCGAGGCGTTCGATGATCGTGACGTTCGCCTGACCGCCGCCTTCGCACATCGTCTGCAAGCCATATTTGCTGCCGCGCGATTCCATCGCGTTGAGCAGGGTCGCCATCAATTTGGTGCCCGAAGCGCCGAGCGGATGGCCCAGAGCGATCGCGCCGCCGTTGACATTGATCTTGTCACGATCCGCGCCGACATGTTTCAGCCATGCGAGTGGAACCGGCGCGAAGGCTTCGTTCACTTCATAAAGGTCGATATCACCGATGTTCATACCGGCCCGCTGCAATGCGCGGTCGGTGGCGAACAGAGGTTCTTCGAGCATGATCACCGGGTCACCGGCGGTCACGGTCAGATTGACGATCCGGGCGCGCGGGGTCAGGCCATGGTCTTTCAGCGCCTGTTCCGAGCAGACCAGAACCGCGCTAGAACCGTCGCAGATCTGGCTGGCGTTGGCAGCGGTGATTGCGCCGCCTTCCTGCAGCAGCTTAACAGCGCCGATGCTTTCCTTGGTTGCGTCAAAGCGGATGCCTTCATCCACCTTATGCTGTTCCTTGCCTTCGGCGGTTTCGATTTCGACCGCGACGATTTCATTGTCAAATGCACCGGATTCGACGGCCTTGATCGCCTTCTGGTGGCTTTCCAGCGCGAACTGGTCGAGATCATCACGGGTGAAGCCGTGCTTCTTGACCAGCATTTCCGCGCCCATGAACTGGCTGAACTGGATGCCGGGATAGCTGCCTGCAGCCCTTCCGACATATTGGTGCCCAGACCGGCGTCCTTGAACAATTTGAAGGTCGAGCCCATTGGCACGCGGGTCATGCTTTCGATGCCGTGCGCCAGAACCATGTCCTGGGTGCCGGACATGACGCCCTGCGCCGCGAACTGGATCGACTGTTGCGAGGAACCGCACTGGCGGTCGATCGAAACCGAAGGAATGCTGTCCGGCAGGTTGGACGCGAGAACCGCATTGCGACCGACGTCGCCGCTCTGCTCGCCGCCCTGCATGACGCAGCCGGTGATCACATCTTCGATAGCGCTCGGGTCGAAATCATTGCGGTCGGCAATCGCGTTCAGCGTGGCAGCGCCCAGATCCACCGGATGCACACCGGCCAAACGGCCACCGCGACGGCCACCAGCGGTACGAACCGCGTCAACAATATAGGCTTCTGCCATAGTCTTATTCCTTTGATTGGTTGAGAGTCGAAAATTTAACTGACCGGTTAAACCGCACAGCCGCTAGCGTCAAATGAAAAAGCCGGTCATCACAATAGTGATAACCGGCTTTGTTCCAGACGCATCAACAGCGCTTAGGCCGGCACATTGTCTTTCTTGACCGTGATCACCTGCGGATAGGTGAATTCGAGCAGGCCTTCCTTGCCATATTCGGCGCCGAAGCCGGACTGTTTATGTCCGCCAAAAGGCGCGAAAGGTGACAGGTGCAGAAATTCATTGACCCATACCGTGCCGGTTTCCAGCTGTTCGGCAACGCGAACGCCTTCGTCGGGATTGGCCGTCCAGACCGCACCGGCCAGACCATATTCGCTGTCATTGGCGCGGGCGATGGCTTCGTCGGTGGTGCTGAACTTCATCAGCGGCATGACCGGACCGAATTGTTCCTCGGCCACAATCCGGGCGTCTTCCGGCGGGTTGTCGAGGATCGTGATCGGCACATAATAGCCCGGGATGCTGTCGTCGGGCGTATCGCCGCCGACCAGGAATTTATAGTCATTATCCTTGGCGTCCTGGATCAGCTCCAGCACCCGCTCATATTGCTTCTTGTTCTGGATCGGGCCGACCGCCGTGCCCTGTTGCGAGCCGTCACCGACTTTCACATTTTTGGCAAAGGCGGCAATTGCGGCGCTCAGCTCGTCATAAATATCCTCGTGGATATAGATGCGCTTCGCAGCGACGCAGATCTGTCCGGCATTGGTGAAACTCGACCAGAACAATTGCTCCGCGACCTTCTCGACATTGGCGTCGGGCAGGACGATCGAAGCGTCGTTGCCGCCCAGTTCGAGCGTGATCCGCTTGAGATCCTTGGACGCGCCTTCCATGATCTTCTTGCCCGTAGCGGTGGAGCCGGTGAAGGTGATCTTGTCGATATCGGGATGCGATGTGATCAACGGTCCGAGGCTGTCCTCGCCGGTGATAATATTGACAACGCCAGCCGGTGCAACATCCTTGATCAGTTCAGCCAGACGCAAGGTGGTCAATGGCGTGAACGGGGACGGTTTGAGCACGATCGTGCAACCGGACAGCAAAGCGGGGGCAATTTTCTGCACCGCCATCATCACCGGGAAATTCCACGGCACGATACCGCCGACGACGCCGACGGGCACGCGGCGGGTACGGCTCAACCGTTCGTCGCTATCCTCGTTGATCTCGTCTTCCAGTTCCAGCGTGGCCTGCGAACCGGCCATATAGGCAGCGCCCATGATCTCGCCCTGCGCCTGCGCGTGGGGTTTGCCCTGCTCGGCGGTCAGCAGACGGAACAGCTCGTCATTATTTTCATTGATCACCCCGGCAATCGCCTGGACCACCTTGCGGCGATCATCGATCGGGGTTTTCGACCAGCTCTTGAACGCGGCACGGGCGGCGGCCACCGCCTGGTTGAGCTCGGCTTCGCCGCAAGCGGGAACCTGCCCGATCACTTCTTCATTGGCCGGATTGACGACGTCCAGCATTTCCGCCGTGCCGACCATCTCGCCGTTGATCAAATTCTTGTATTGGGTAACCATCTTGCTCTCCTTTGGGCTGTGCCATGCATTCTAATTGAGTCGTCTATACTGTATTACAAGGGCGCGTGCGTCCTTCATTTTGATAGAGTGTAACGGATCGGCAGGGTCTTGAGCCCGCCGACAAAGGTCGATTTGGCGCGCACCGGTTCGCCCGCCAGCTCGAGCGTCTCGATCCGGTCGAGCAGCTCGTTGAACAATATCTTCATCTCCATCCGCGCCATATGCAGTCCGAGGCACTGATGCGATCCCGCACCGAAAGCGAGATGCCGGTTGGGCGAGCGCGCCGCGTCGAACTTGCGCGGATCATCAAATTGGGCCGGATCATGATTGGCCGCAACATAGTTGATCATCAGCCAGTCGTCCTTGGCGATCTTCTGGCCACCAACCTCGGTATCTTCGGCCGCGGTGCGCATGAAATGCTGCACCGGGCTGGTCCAGCGGATCGCTTCCTCGACGATGCCGGGCAGCAGGCTCCGGTCCGCCTTGACCCGCGCGAACTGTTCCGGGTCCTGTGCCAGCGCCATCATCGCACCGGCCGTGGAAGCCGATGTCGTGTCGTGGCCGGCGCTGGCGACGATGATATAATAGCCGGCCATATCGCGGTCATTCAGCGGCTCGCCGTCGACCGTGGCATTGGCGATGACGCTCGCCACATCATCGGTCGGATTTGCCCGCCGGTCGGCTGCCAGGGCCGCAAAATAGCGTTCAAATTCGGCTACCGCGCCCGCGACCACCTGGGTGATCTGTTCCGGTGTCATGTCTTTCATGCCGGTACCCGACAGGTCCTCGTCCTGTCCGCCGAACATCTGCTGGGTGAGAAAGAGCATGCGCTGCTCGTCTTCTTCCGGCACGCCCAGAATCTGCATCACCACGTGCAGCGGATAAGGCGCGGAGACCAGCGGGACAAAATCGGCCTCGGTACCCGCATTCACCAGCCGGTCGACGGTGGTTCTGGCCAGGGCCTCGATTTCCGCTTCCATGGTTTTCAGATTCTTCGGCATGAACCATTCCTGGGTCAGCCGGCGATATTTGGGGTGGATGGGCGCATCGAATGTCACCAGAGAATCCACCAGCATCTTGCTACCGGTCACGCGCTCCGAAAAGGCGATAGCCTCTTTCGTCGTGAACACGGTCGACCGGGGGCGGTTGAGGAAAGTCTTGTTGTCCTTGGACACATGCATGGCATCATCATAACGAGTGATCAGCCAGAACGGATCGAAGCTGTCATCCTCCGCTACAACCCGTGCAACCGGCATATTGCCGCGGAGCCAGTCGAATGTGTCGAGCAGGCCATCCCATTCGGCATAGCTTTGCGGGTCGATCACCTTTGTCCCCATTTCCGCTGACAAGGTTGGATATGCTTCGGTTGCCATCATCTCGGTCCTTTAGCTGGTTTGGCCGTTCTGCTTGTCCCAATATTCGTCGCGCAGCAGCCGCTTGTAGAGCTTGCCCGTGGCGTGGCGCGGCAGTTCCGGGCGGAAATCGATCCGCCGTGGCACTTTCACTCCGGAGAGCGACTGGCGGAGATAGGTTTCCAGCTCCTGCGCCAGTTCCTCTCCGGCTTCCGCCATATCCATCGGCTGCACGACCGCGACCACCTTCTCGCCCATATCCTCGTCCGGCGCGCCGATAACGGCGGCGTCCGCCACCTTGTCATGGGTGACCAGCAGATTTTCGATTTCCTGCGGATAGATATTCACCCCGCCGGAAATGATCATGAAGCTCTTGCGGTCGGTCAGATAGAGAAAGCCGTCCTCGTCCAGCTTCCCGACATCGCCGAGCGAAGTCCAGCCCTTTTCATGCGTCGCCGCCTTGGTTTTCTCCGGATCATTATGATATTCGAATTTGGAACCGCTCTCGAAATAGATCTGGCCTTCTTCGCCGACCGGCACTTCCTCGCCTTTTTCGTCGCAGATGTGGATCACGCAATTGATCGGCTGTCCCACCGATCCCTTGTGGCCCAGCCAGCCTTCGCTGTTGCAGAAGACAAAGCCATTGCCTTCGGTTCCGGCATAATATTCATTGAGCACCGGCCCCCACCAGTCGATCATCGCTTCCTTGATCGGCACCGGCACGGGCGCCGCGGCGTGGACCGCGCTCTTGATCGAGGACACGTCATATTTGGCGCGCACTTCTTCCGGCAGTTTCAGCATCCGGACGAAATGCGTCGGCACCCACTGGCCGACATCGCATTTATATTTCTCGATCAGCTGCAGCGCGTGTTCGGGATCAAATTTCTCCATGATGACGCTGGTCCCGCCGAGCGCCTGGACGGCGATATTCCAGCGCAGCGGCGCGGCATGATAAAGCGGCGCCGGCGAGAGATAGACGCAATCCTTGTGAAAGCCGAAGATCATCTGGGCCAGCGCGGCAATGGCATTGGGACCGGCGATATCCTCGTCTTCCGGCAGCGGCAGCTTGACGCCCTTGGGCTGTCCCGTGGTGCCGGACGAATAAAGCATGTCGACACCGGCACGCTGGTCGGCAATCGGCGTATCGGGCATCGGTTCGAGCGCCGCTTCCATATTGCGTTCGTCATCCGCGCCATAGACCAGCTGCTCGACATCGGGGTTGAGCTCGCGCAGCTGATCGACAACCGGCAGCATCTTTTCCGAACTGACCAGCAGCTTGGCGCCGGAATCCTTCAGGATATAGCTGACCTCTTCGGGTGTAAGACGGCTGGAAATAGCGACCTGAAACAGGCCGGACCGCTGTGATCCCCAGGTGACGGGGAAAAATTGCGGATGGTTTTCCATGCAGATGGCGACCGTATCGCCAATCTGCAGGCCGCGGCTGCGATAGAGCTGGGCGACCTTGTTCGAAAGCCTGTCCAGCTCGCCATAAGTGATGACTTGCCCGGATGTCGCCATGATCACGGCTGGCTTGTCAGGATTTTCCTGAGCGTGGACGGAAGGATGCATAGTCTGGCGTTCTCCAAGATACCGATCGCCTGATTCGACGATTCGCTTTCCCGGCACCATGGTTTAATCGCACAGTTAAATCAATCGCTAGTCACACCGGACTGCGATAGAAAGCGGCAATTACCCCTTAATTCTCCACATAGATATCCACAGGCACGCTCAGATCGGCAAATATCCGGCCGATTGGCGCCATGCTGGTGGCACCCTGTTCGATTTCCGACTCGAGCATGGTCTGGCTAGCGGCGCCCTTGAGCAGGACCACCACGGTCCGCGCTTCGCAAATCGCCGCCTTGGTAATTGTAACCAGTGGCGTATCCCCGTCGTCGGGCAGCAGGCCAACGGCGATTTTCTCCGGCGGACCGTCAAGCGCTTCTTCCATATCCGCGCTTTCCCGGATGCCGGCGGTGCTGCCGTCGGGGCCCATGCCGAGCAGGACCAGATCCGGCGGCCATTTCGTGTCGCGCAACCGGGCGTCGGCAGCCGCGCCCGCCATATGATAATCTTCATGCTCGGGCGCCAGCGGCAAGACGCGGGCGCCGCGCGTCAAAAACAGTTGTGCCAGCTTTTTCACATGGCTGCGCGGATCGTCGAGCGGCACCAGCAGATCATCGGTCGGGACGATCGTGACATATTTCCATTTGATCGGCTTTTCCGCCAGGGCCTCGAGCACCGGCATGGCTTCATCGCTGGCGGGCAGCGCCAGCAGCGCATCACCGCGCGCGCGAGAGCGCTCTCGATGATGAACTGGATGTCGCCGGCGACCGCATCGACCATTTCGTCGCGATCGTCAAAATCCCACCATTCCAGCATCGACTCTTCCTCTTCCGGAATGTCGTCCATGTCGAAATCTTCTAATGCATCTTCGAGTTTGCTCATGTTTCTGTCCGTCATCCAAATTTTCTTGCGCTTCTAACCCCTGTTCCGGTCGAAACAAAGGTCAAACATGAGAATTTTCCCGAGGCTTTGCTAGTCGGCGGGTGCTGCGCCTGGCGGTTCGTCAAGCACCAGCCCGGACGGACGCAAGATGGTCAGCGACGCGGGAGCGCCGCTTTGTTCTTCTCGCGCGCTGATATCGACCTGGATGAAATTCTGGTCTTCGGTCAGCTTCGCGTCCTGCGTCCATTGCCATTGCCAACCGCCATTGTCGACCGATCCGCCCTGCTCGCCCAGCGAAGGCGGACGCGGGTCGGTGAGGATTTCGACCGCCCGGTTTCGGACCACCGATTGCGCCACCACGCGCAGTTCCAGCTCCGCGGCATTGTGGGTCGTGAAAGCCTGCAGCCGGATCAGGGCCAGCGCAGCGAGACTGAACACCGACAGCGCGACCAGCATTTCGATCAGGGTAAAGCCGCGCTCGCCGGACCGGTTCATGGCGCCGCTCCGGCCAGCGTCACGTCGCCCATCGGCGCGATCAGCACGCGGCGGCTCTGGTCATCATATTGCAAGACCAGCTCGGCCTGCTCGCTCGGCAGGCCGGTGCTTTCGAAACTGATCATCATCGGTCCGGTCTCGCCGGTGGCAGCGCTGACGCCGCCGGACCAGTCGGTCGAGACGAAAGGCTTGTCCTCGATCACCGACCAGCTGCCCTTGCGCCGCTCGAGAAAGCTGTAGCCAGAGGGCGTGACCTGCACCGCCATCGGCCGCGATTGCAATATCGCATTGTCGCGCAGCGCCGCGGTGCGCGCGGCGAAGCGCTGGGCATCTTCTTCCAGAGCGCTGCTGCCGCCGGGAAAGGAAAAGACCACGATTGATGCCATCAGCCCGATGATCAGCAGCACGACCATCAGCTCCACCAGGGTGAAACCCGCAACATTCTGCCGTATCATCAGGTTGTTCTGTCGGATCATTATCGTTCATTTAGCGAGTTGGCCGGAGCGAGTCTTGCAGAATCCATTATCCCCTGCAATGACGGCGGCATAAGAAAAGAAACGCTGGGAAAAGGAAATCTTGATGTCTGACGTCGCTCTCTACGAGAAAAATGACCGCATCGTTACAATCACATTGAACAAGCCGGAAACGCGCAACGCACTGTCCAAAGACCTGTGCGAGGCGCTGGTCGACGCGATCAACCGGGCCGATGCAGACGCGGGTGTCAGCTGCGTCGTGCTCGCGGCCAATGGCAAGAGCTTCTCCTCCGGCGGCAATCTCCACGAGATCAAGGCGATGACCGCCGAGCAGAATATGACGCCGCTGGAAATAGAGAATTGGTACAAGACCGGCATCCAGCGCATCCCGCTCGCCTTCTCGCAAATTTCGGTGCCGGTGATCGCGGCGGTCAACGGCCATGCGATCGGCGCGGGCAATGATCTGACCACGATGTGCGATATCCGGATTGCCGGCGAAGACGCGATTTTCGCCGAGAGCTTCCTGCGCGTCGGGATCATTCCGGGTGACGGCGGCGCATGGCTGCTGCCGCGGATCATCGGCCAGGCGCGGGCCAACCAGATGCTGTTCACCGGCGAATTTATCGATGCCGCCAAGGCGCTGGACTATGGTCTGGTGTCGGAAGTCGTGGCGAACGACAAGCTGCTCGCCCGCGCCTATGAACTGGCCGAAATGGTCGTCGGCCTGCCGCCACTGGCGATCCGCAAGACCAAGGAACTGGTGCGGACTGCGCAGAGCGTGACGCTGAAGGAAAATCTTGACCAGGCGGCTCTGTTTCAGGGTGTTTTGCAACAGCTGGATGACCATCGCGAAGCGATTGATGCGATACTCGAGAAACGAAAGCCTGTGTTCAAGGGCGCGTGATTGGTGGAGCGTTCTCCCGCGAAGGCGGGAGTCCATCTCCCACAAGTGCGTAGAAGAAATTTCGGGAGATGGGCCCCTGCCTGCGCAGGGGTACATGAAGGAGAGAAAATATGAAAAATCCGCAATTCTGGTCGCAGTCCTGCTGTCGGCTGCCCCAATAATGGCCGCTCCCCCGCAAGGCGTTGCCACAGAAGCAACCAAAGCGGCCAATGCCGAAGTGGCCGCAAGCCTCCCGATCGCCGACCAGACGGATTTCGAAAATGCCAATCGCGGCTTTCTCGCCCGGATCGAAGAGGACCAGATTCTCAACGCGGACGGCTCCGTCGCCTGGGATTCGCGCCAGTTCGACTTTATCGACGGCCCAGCACCCGACACGGTCAATCCATCGCTCTGGCGGCAGGGCAAGCTCAACAGCATCCACGGCCTGTTCGAGGTCGTGCCCGGCATCTACCAGATTCGCGGCTATGATCTGGCGCAGATGACCTTGATAGCCGGCAAGACCGGCTGGATCGTTATCGATCCGCTGACCACGCCCGCTCCGGCCAAGGCCGGCGTGGCGCTGGCCAACAAGACGCTGGGCAACCGGCCGGTCGTGGCGGTTGTTTTCACCCATAGCCATGGCGACCATTTTGGCGGCGTCTCCGGTGTCGCTTCGGCCGAGGATATCCAGTCCGGCAAGATACAGATAATCGCCCCGCACGGCTGGCTGGCCGAGTCGATCGGCGAAAGCGTGATCGCCGGCACCGCGATGAACCGGCGGGTGCAATTCCAGTTCGGAACTGCCCTGCCCGTCGGCAAGACCGGTCATGTCGGTGGCGGCCTCGGCCAGAAACTGTCGAGCGGCGATGTCGCGCTGGTGCCACCAACCCGGTCGATCAGCAAGAATGGCGAGACGCTGACGGTGGACGGCATCGCCTTTGACTTCATGGACGCCGGCGAAACCGAAGCACCGGCCGAGCTGGTCTTCTATCTGCCCCAGTTCAAGGCGCTGCACACCGCCGAGGTTGTGACCCGTACCTTCCACAATGTCCTGACCCCGCGCGGTGCGCTGGTGCGCGATACGCTGAAATGGAGCAAGGTGATCGACGATATGCTCGCCCGCTATGGCGCGAAATCCGACCTGATGCTGGCCTCGCACCACTGGCCGACCTGGGGCAGCGACAATGTGCAGGCGGCGCTGAAAAACCAGCGCGGCATCTATCGCTATGTCCACGACCAGACCATGCGGCAGGCCAATCAGGGCGCCACGATGCACGAGATTGCCGAAAATATCGGCGAACCGGATTTCGCTGCAACCGACTTTGGTGTGCGCGATTATTACGGGACGCTCAACCACAACAGCAAGGCGGTCTACCAGCGCTATTTCGGCTGGTGGGACGCGGTGCCGGCCCATTATCATGCGCTGCCGCCGGTCGAAGCCTCGAAAAATATGTGGCGGCGATGGGCGGCGCAGACAAGGCGCTGGCGGTCGGTGAAAAGGCCTTTGCCGCAGGCGACTATCGCTGGGCGGCGACCGTCTTCAACCATCTGGTCTTCGCCGATCCCACCGACCAAAGTGCCAAGAACTGGCTGGCGTCGACTTACGAACAGCTCGGCTTCCAGGCCGAGGCCGGGACCTGGCGCAATATCTATCTGGTCGGCGCGAAGGAGCTGCGCGAGGGCAATGACGTCAAGGACTCGATCAGCACGGCCAATGAGAAAGTGCTGAGCGGCATCCCGGCGGTCGACCTGTTCGACGCCATGGCGACCCGCTTCAATCCGGACAAGATGCAGGGCGATGGCGGCATCATCCGCTTCTGGTTCCCGGACCGCAAAGAGGCGGTCAGTATCGATCTTGGCAAGAGTGTGATGTTCCCGCGCGGCGAGGATTATGACATCACCGCGGACGGATCGGATACGCAGATCACCATCAGCCGGGCGCTATTCACGAAATTGCTGATGCGTCAGGCCAATCCGCTGGAGCTGATCCAGAACAAGGAAATGGTCATCAGCGGCAATGCGGCCTTAATGGCATCTATGTTCGGCGCGCTTGACGCGGTAGACCCGCAATTTGATATTGTGACGCCGTGACCATCGGGGGACAGACCATATCCGTTCGTGCTGAGCCTGTCGAAGCACCTTGCCAGGCGCCCTTCGACAGGCTCAGGGCGAACGGCGAGAGCAACAAAGGCCCAAGACATGCAAAGATTTAATTTCCCCGTCGTCCAGCCCGATCCGGCGCTCGAAGAATTGCGCGGCGAATTGCAGGCCTTCCTCAAGGAAGAGCGCGAGGCCGGCAATTTCCGTCCCGAACCGGAATGCTGGATGGCCTCCGCCGATCCCGAATTCTCCAAAAAATGGGCAAGCGCGGCTGGATCGGCCTGACCTGGTCGAGCCAATATGGCGGGCACGACAAGAGCGCGCTGGAACGCTATATTGTCACCGAGGAAACCCTGCGATCGGGCGCGCCCGTCGCCGCCCACTGGATCGCCGACCGGCAGCACGCGCCGATGCTGCTCGCCCACGGCACCGAGGAACAGAAGCTCGACATCTTGCCGCGCATCGCCGCCGGGGAATGCTATTTCGCCATTGGTCTGAGCGAACCGGGCGCGGGTTCTGATCTTGCCAATGTCAAAACCAAGGCCGAGAAGGTTTCCGACGGCTGGAGGATCAACGGCCAGAAAATCTGGTCCTCCGGCGCGCATATCTCGCATTATATGGTCGCTTTGCTGCGCACCTCGCCGGCCGACGGCCGCAACCGCCATGTCGGCCTGTCGCAGATCATGATCGACCTCAGCCTGCCCGGCGTCACGATAAAGCCGATTGTCGACCTGTCCGGCGATGCGCATTTCAACGAAGTCTATTTCGAGGATGTCATCGTGCCGGACGACTGCCTGCTCGGCGAAGAAGGTGGCGGCTGGGCGCAGGTGACCGGCGAACTGGCGATGGAACGCTCCGGGCCGGAACGGTTCCTGTCGAGCTATATCACGCTGGAAACCGCATTATATCAGCTCAGCGGGAAAATGGGTTCGGACAGCCATGCCCGTCTCGGCAAGCTGATCGCCAGTCTCCGCACGCTGAAAGGCATGTCCTGGGGCATTGCCAATCTGCTCAAGCAGGGCGTCTCGCCCGAGACCGAAGCAGCATTGGTCAAGGATCTTGGCAACCGGCTGGAAAATGACCTGACCCAACAGGTGCGCGCGATGCTCAACGACCTGCCGTCCGAGGACTGGAGCCCGGATATGCGCCGAATCATGAATATCGGCGTGCTGCGCTCGCCGCCCAATACATTGCGCGGCGGCACCACCGAGGTCATGCGCGGGATCACCGCGCGGCAATTGGGGCTACGCTGATGATCAACACCGAAGGCATGGTCGCTGAAACCGCGACGAAATATACACAGATCTGTGTGACCGCGAGTCCCGCATAAGGCCGAGGCCGGTGAATATCCGCAGGCGCTATGGGATGCGCTCGCAGAAAATGGCTTGCCGCTCGCTTGGGTCAGCGAAGCCAATGGCGGCTTTGGCGCGGACCATGATGAAGTCTTTGGCGCGATATGGGCTTCGGCGCAGGCGGCATCACCGGTGCCCTTCGCCGAGACTTTGATCGCCAACTGGATGCTCGACCGGGCCGGACTGGAACCTGCAGACGGCAGCGCCAGCTTCGCCCTCAGCGGCCACACGCCGAGCGCCGACATTCCTTTCGGCATGCACGCCGACAAGATAGTTCTCTTCGACGAGGCGCATCACGAAATTTCGCTGTTCGATAATCGCGCTGCCGTCCGCTCGCCGGAAGAATCGCTGTCGCCCGACGGCATGACGCAATTCGTCTTCTCCGGCCATGTCGCCGAGCAATCGGCCAAAACCGATCTGTCGCGCCAGGCGTTTGAAGCGCTGATTCTGACCGTCCGGGCGGTACAGATGGCCGCGGCAATGGAGAGCGCGCTGAACCTGTCGATCGACTATGTCACCCAGCGCGAGCAATTTGGCCGGCCGCTGTCGAAGTTCCAGGCGATTCAGCAGCAACTGGCGGTCGCCGCCTCCGAATGCGCTGCCGCGACCATGGCGGCTACGCAGGCGGCCAGCGCCATTGCCCGGCACAGCGACGATCCGGAACAGGCCTGGCACGAGGCGGTGATCGCCAAGGTCCAGATTGGCCACAGCGTCGAGGCGGTCACCGTACCCTTCCATCAGGTCCATGGCGCAATGGGCTATACGCAGGAATATGATCTGCACCATTATACCCGCCGCTTTTGGGCCTGGCGCGACGCGCTGGGCAACGAATTTCACTGGTCAAAGCGGCTGGGTGAAGCGCTTGCCGTAACGTCACCGGACCAAATCTGGAAAGGCGTGACAACCGGCCAATGGATTGCTAGTTAATCGCGCGATTAAATGATTCCGGAAGGGGGCAGAGATGCTTCCAATTCTTCCAAAAACAGGAGCCAAGCCCATGAAAACACGTATCACAGAGCTATTCGGTATCGAACATCCAATCATTCAGGGCGGCATGCATTATGTCGGATTCGCCGAGCTCGCCGCAGCCGTATCCAACGCCGGTGGCCTTGGCATCATCACCGCGCTGACCCAGCCATCTGCCGCCGCGCTGGCCGACGAAATCGCCAAATGCCGCGACATGACCGACAAGCCGTTCGGCGTGAACCTGACCTTCCTGCCGGTCGTCAACGCGCCCGATTATGAAGGCATGGTCAAGGCGATCATCGAAGGCGGCGTCAAGGTCGTCGAAACCGCCGGCAACAATCCGGTTCAGGTGCTCCCCGCTCTGCACGATGCCGGCATCAAGGTGATCCACAAATGCACCGCCGTCCGCCACGCGCTGAAAGCGCAGAGCATCGGTTGTGACGCGGTCTCGGTCGACGGCTTCGAATGCGGCGGCCATCCCGGCGAAGACGATATTCCGAACATGATCCTGCTGCCCCGCGCGGCCGACGAACTGGATATTCCTTTTGTCTCCTCCGGTGGTCAGGCCGATGGCCGCAGCCTTGTCGCCTCGCTCGCCATGGGCGCAGAAGGCATGAACATGGGCACGCGCTTTATCGCCACCAAGGAAGCACCCGTGCACCAGAATGTGAAGGATGCGATTGTCGCGGCCAGCGAACTCGACACCCGCCTTGTCATGCGCCCACTGCGCAACACCGAGCGGGTGCTGACCAACCCGGCGGTCGAAAAACTGCTCGAGATCGAAAAGGAAAAGGGCGCCGACCTGCAATTCTCCGATGTTATCGAACAGGTTGCGGGCGTCTATCCGAAAATCATGATGGAAGGCACGATGGATGCCGGTGCCTGGAGCTGCGGCATGGTCGCCGGCCTGATCAACGACATCCCGACCTGCCAGGAACTGATCGACCGGATCATGGCCGAAGCGGACCAGATCATCAACCAGCGGCTCAAGGGCTTTCTGGCGGGCTGATCGCTCCAATTTGCTCCGGATTGACTAATAGCCAATTTCGGTTACCCATTGGACTTTAATCATATCCGGAGCATCCGAACATGGCAGAACCATTTTACTTGCGGGCAAAGCGGGTTGTTTCGGCGGGGATCGAGTCCGCTCTCGATCACGCCGAACGCGCCAGCGGGACCAGCCTGATGCGCGAAGCCATCCGGGAGGTTGACCGGGCGATAGAGAAGGTTCGCGGCGAACATGAGGAGGCCCTCGATCGCCAGAGCCAGGCCGTTGGCCAGCAGAAACTGTCGGCCCAGCGGGCGGAAGAATGGTTGGGCAAAGTGCAGTTCACTCTGGAAAAAGGCCGTGAGGATCTGGCCGAAGCCGCGATCATGCAGCAGATGGAATTTGAGGCCAAGGTCAAGCATTTCAAGGGTCAGGAAGCATCTGCAAAGACAGATGCCAGCCGTCTCGACGGCTTGCTGGAAGAGCTTGCTGCCCGCAAAGCTGTCATGGAAGATGAACTCGCCGCGTTTGAAAAGATGATGAGCGAGAATAATGCTGCCAGCGACGGCAAATCCAAATCCGACCGAAGCGTTGACCGGAAAGTCGAACGTGCCGAAGCAACCTTTGACCGCACCATGGAACTGGCTGGCGGCGTGAATGGCACTTCAAAACATGCTACGGAAATCGGCAAAATGCAGCGACACTCCGAAGTCGAAGAGCGGCTGGCGGCGATGAAAAAGCGATGAAAGCCAAAAGCGGCAAAGGCGGCAAAAGCAAATAGACCGGCCAACGGCTTCCGGCATTTCCAGACCGGAGACTCTTCATTTACACCGGTCTCCTATAAGCACAAAAAAGCCCCCGGAATCGCTTCCGGGGGCTTTTGTTTAGTGGTTGATCGTTCGGTTTAACGGGAAATCGCGTTGCCGATAACCGCTCCGATGATGCCGCTGGTCACGGCGATCAGCACCGCATCATTGCCGGACCGGACCCACTGGTAACCGCGCGGCGCATTGGAGAGCCGATAGGCACGGGGATTATCGATCACCCGATAATTGGTCGCATAGCGCCGGTCGAACCGCTGGCCCTTGGACCAGTTCCGGTGGTTCTGGTTCGTGCTATAACGGGTCTTGCTGTAGCGAACGGGAGCGGCTTTCTGCGTGGTAACCGTCTTGGTCACGGTGCGCTTGCCCTGCTTGTTGGTCACCGTTTTCTGACTCGTCGTTTTATGCGAGCGCTGGACATTGTCGCGCGGAGCAGCCTGAGCCTGGGCGGTAACCATTGGAGACACCGCCATGGTTGTTACTGCCATAGCCATCAGAAACTTTTTCATATTCAAATCCTTTTCTATCTGGCGCCAACTGCGGCGTCACAAACAGAAATAGGCGAGACCTGTCGCAGGCCTTTGTCAGATTCGCGCTATTTTGTACTAGAGTGTCGCAGAAACCCGATGCGGTTCATCTGGCGATCAGCTAGCGGGGCCTCATTCCCCCCAAAGCGCCAATACCGACCGCAAAGCCGTCACCAGCGCCAGCGGCTGGTCGAGCATCAGATGATGTTCGGCCTCCGGTACCGCGATCATCGGAATATGGTCGCCACCGAGCTCGCGCAGATAGGCGGCGCTGTCACCGTCGAACAATTTGCTATTCTCGCCATAGACGATCGCCACCCGGTGCGGCAGATCGACGATCCGCTGGCCTGTCTGCAGCCATTTGGCCTGATCGGCGTCATGGCGATGGAATACCATCGGATCGAATTTCCAGGACCAGCCTTGCGTCTCGCCGTCCTCGACCCGGCGCAGCGAATGATAGGCCATATAGTCAAACAGAAACGGCTGCTGCACCGCTTGTGGCGGCGAGAGAACGAAACGTCCATATGCCGCCTCATAGTCGGGGTAGAGCTTGTTGGGCCGATCCGAGCGGCCCGATCCGGGAGGCCCGCCGCCGCCCTTGAAATGCGCCATCAGCCGTTCGGGCCGCAACACCATCAGGTCACAGATAACCAGACCACCGAAGCGGTCACCGGCCAGTTCCATTGCCTGCAGGGCCACGCCCGAACCGAAGCTGTGGGCGATGATCTTGGGCTTCACCGGTCCGGCGAACAGGTCCAGCGCGTCTGCAATGGCCACCATCCGCTTGGCCCGCTTGATCCCGTCACAGTCCGGGATCATCTCGCTCTCGCCCATCCCGGCAAGGTCATAGGCGACGATATCATAGTCTTCCGCCAGAAACGGTGCGATAAAGGCAAAGCAGCGCGCGTGCGCCAGAAAGCCGTGGGTCATCAGCAGCGGCGGCTTGCCGCGCGTGCCCCAGCGGAAATAATGGACCTTGTGCCCATCGACTTCGACAAAGGCTTCCTCGCGCGGGACGTCCATTGCGCGAACGAACCATGCGGGCAGGTCATGCGACGCTGCCCACTGGTCTACAATATCTGTGTTTGCCATATGCCGGGCTTATTCACCCTTCCAGTCAGGCTTGCGCTTCTGGGCGAAGGCGAGCGAGCCTTCCTGCGCATCCTTGGAGGTGAAGACCGGCGTGGTGATTTCGGCCTGTTTCTTCCAGGCTTCCTCGCTGGTCCAGTCATAGCTTTCGTTGATGATCTTCTTTGTCGCTTTCAGCGCCAGTGGACCATTGGCCGCAACGGTCGTCGCCAGCTCGATTGCGGCCTCGAGAGCGGCGCCCTCGGTCACGCGGTTGACGAAGCCGACCTCATAGGCGCGCTGTGCGGTAAAGAAATCACCGGTTAGGGCCCATTCCATGGCGATGCGCTTGCCGACAATCTGCTGCAACTTGATCACGCCGCCAGCCGCTGCCACGAGGCTGCGCTTCACTTCGGGGATGCCGAATTTCGCGTTGACGTTGGCAACGCACAGGTCGCAGGCCAGAGCCAGTTCGAGACCGCCAGCCAGCGCATAGCCCTCGACCGCAGCGATCAGCGGCTTTTCCGGACCCTTTTCGGTGATACCGCCAAAGCCATAGCCTTTGACCGACGGCGTTTCACCGCGCAAAAAGCCCTTGAGATCCATGCCGGAACAGAATGTCCCGCCAGCTCCGGTGATTATGCCCGCGTTGAGGCTGTTATCATTGTCGAGCTGTTCCATCGCCGCGCGAATGCCTTCGGCTGCCGCCTTGGTCATCGCGTTTTTCGCGTCGGGCCGGTTGATCGTGACGATGATGAAACCGTCCTGGATATCGGTGAGTACTTCAGACATTTTATTTCTCCTTTATAGCGGACCCAGCAAGCGCTGGAACCGCATTCAATCAGATTTCAAATTTCTCACGCGAAGACGCGAAGGCGCAAAGATATCCTTCTTCGTGGCTTCGCGTCTTCGCGTGATAATTTATCTTCCTTCTTTTCCGTTACCGCGGATGTTTTTCAATCAAACAACAGGTTAGCCAGTTTCGACCGCTGGTAGGCGGCGTCGCCGATCAGGGCACCTGACAAAATCGCTTTGCGCCGGTGCAGCTGGGCGTCGCAATCATGGGTGAAGCCAAAGCCGCCGTGAAACTGGATCGCCCGGTCTGCCGCGGTGGAATAGCTCGAATGGGATTGCGCCGCCGCCATACGGACAGCAACCTCGCCGCGTCCCTGTTCGCCCCAGCTGTGCGCCGCGCTGTAGAGATGCGTCCGCGCTTTTTCATATTCGACATAATTGTTCACCGTCGGGTGTTTCAGCGCCTGATAGCTGCCGATAATCTTGCCGAACTGCTTGCGGGTCTTGAGATATTCCAGCGTATAGTCGATCACCGACTGCGCCCCGCCGGTCATTTCAGCCGCATGGATCAGGCCCGCTGCCAGATCGATTTTCTCCAGCGTCTCGCGGGTCCGTGATGCGTCGAACAATGCATTGGCCGACAGAGTCACGCCATCCAGATTCACTTCATAGCTGCGCGCGGTTTCGTCGATCACCGTTTCACGGCGCAGCGATCCTTCCGGCAGGCTGATCGTTCGATCAGGGCAAAGCGCACCGCGCCGTCGATCTTCACCGAAGCGATGATCAGTTCCGCGCTGTCGGCCCAGAGCACCAGCTGCTTCTTGCCGGACAGGCTCACATTGTCGCCGCTCACATCGCCGGTCGCGTCTATGTTGGACAGGTCCCAGTCGCCATTGTCTTCGCGCAGGGCCAGCGTTGCCGCTGCACCCGCCGCGATTTTTGGGAGCCACTCGGCCTGCTGTGCTTCGCTGCCACCGGCCAGCAAGGCCTGTGCCGCCAGCGTTGTCGATCCGAAAGGCGTGCTCATCAGATTGCGGCCCATTTGCTCGGCAATCGGAACGACTTCGGCCATCGACAGGCCAACCCCGTCATGCGCTTCGGGAATCGCGATCGCCAGCCAGCCGAGCTCGCCGATTTCTTTCCAGATGCCGGGATCATAGCCCAGATCATCTTCGATCAGCGCCCGCACCTTGTCGACCGGGCTTTTGTCGCGACAGAAATTGGTCGCCACGTCCATCAGTTCGATCTGCTCTTCGGTTGTCCCGATTGTGCCTAGATTATCCATATATATCCTCAATTCCCAAATTGGCCTCAAGACCGTTCGTGGTGAGCCTGTCGAACCACTTCTCCCGTCGAAAAATGTCCTTCGACAAGCTCAGGACGAACGGCGGTTCACGGCTTCAGATTTATCGCGTTTTCGGCAGTCCCAGCGCATGCTCTGCGACAATGTTGCGCTGGATCTCCGATGTCCCGCCGCCGATCGTGGCCGAGAAACTGTTCAAATAGCTGCGATGCCAGTAACCGTCGTCGATCGCATTTTCGTCGCCGACATAATATCCCGCCTTGCTACCCTGGAAGGCCAGCGAAAATTCGGTCAGTTCGCGGATCAGCTCGGTGCGCGCCAGCTTGTTCATCAGCGGCAGCCCCATCGGCTTGTCCTGCATCAGTTGCGGCATCCGCCGGCGCGTGTTGTTCAGATTCAGCGCCTGAATATCGATCATATATTGCGTCATCTTGTCGCGCATCACCGGATCGTCGAGCAAGGGCTTGCCGTTGCGGACCGAATTTTTGGCCAGCTCGACAATCTCCATCACGTCGAGTTCCTTGACGAAGAAACCGCCCACCGGCTTGACCTTGGCGCCGCGCTCATATTCCAGCGTCTTCATCGCCATCGACCAGCCATTGCCCTCGCCGCCGAACAGGCAGTCTGCGGATATACGGGCGTCGGTGAAGAAGGTCTGGACGAAGCCATATTCGCCGGTCAGCTTCTTGATCCGGCTGGTGGTGATGCCGTCGATCTTCATCGGGTTGAGGAAGAAGCTGAGGCCGGCATATTTGTTCGGCGCATCGAAATCGGTGCGCGCCAGCAGGATCATATATTTCGCGCGGTCTCCAAGCGAGGTCCAGATTTTCGAGCCGTTGAGCACATATTCATCGCCATCCCTGACGGCCTTCAACTGTGCGTTACCCAAATCCGATCCGTTTTCCGGTTCGGAAAAGCCCTGGCACCAGATATCCTCGGCGCTGAGCATCGGCTTGATATATTTCTGCTTCTGCTCCTCGCTGCCAAGATCGAGGATCAGCGGCCCGGCCCAGCCGTTGCCGATCGCGTTGAGCATGATCGGCGCGTCATATTTCTTCATCGCCCTTGTGGCGACCCGCTGAAATTCGCTGTGCAGTCCGCCACCGCCATATTCCTTTGGCCAGCTGGCGCCGAGATAGCCCGCTTCATAGACTTTGCGCTGCCAGTCGCGGAGAAAATCGAACTGCTGGTCGGTCGACACTTCCATGAAGGTCAGCGGCAGCATGAAACCGGGATCACGGACGGTATTTTCCTTGAACCAGGCGTCCGCCTGTTCGGCATAATCCTTCAGTTCGGCTGCACTCGGTTTGTCGGCCATAGGTCTTGCTCCCGTTTTCTTATCAATAGGGCCAGTGGCACGGTCCCATTGCCTGCGATATTGCTTGAATCGATAGCGGGTTAATTGAACGATTAAATTGCAAAA
>NZ_PYIA01000100.1:0-870 GCF_013265645.1 Sphingopyxis sp. BSNA05
AAAATGCCATCAGATTGCCCGCGACGATGCGCTGGGTGTGGTAGCCGGTTATGCAATCGGACTTGATATTACGGTCCGCGGTCCGGAGCTTCAGAGTTTTCGCAAATCTGCCGATACCTTTGCTGTTTGCGGACCATGGATTGTAACCGCGGACGAATTGGACGACCCCTCCGATCTTGATTTTGAACTCCAGGTGAACGGTGAGTTGCGTCAGTCAGCTAACACCGCACAGCTTATCTACGATGTGCCGAAGCTTATTGAATACGCCTCTTCCATGTATACTCTATATGCGGGCGATATCATCTTTACCGGTACACCTGAAGGTGTTGGCCCGCTCCAACCAGGCGATATTATGGATTGTTCGTTTGATCGAATTGGTTCGATGCAAGTGCAGGTAGCGTCCAGTTATGTGTAAGATTGATATTGCCATATACATATTAAATGATGTCAGTAGTAGCCTGCGATGATCGTGCGCTTGGAGCCCTCTGGAACGCTTATTGATTGTGCGCTAGATAGCAACCTTCTTGACGCCTTGATTAAACATGATGTCCCGATTTCTTATAGCTGTCGCAATGGCAATTGCAATATGTGCGCCTTAGAACAAGTGGCGTTCGATGATGGCCGTTCTTTCTTGACTGGGTCCGCAATCTCCAGGCCAGCTTCGGCAAAGCGCCTTGCATGTCAGATTCAAGTGAAGGAAAATATCGCGGTTCATTTGCCACAAGAGCGACCGGTACAGACACCGGCTCACCTTAAGTTGCGAGCTAAGGTGGAGTGCGTTGGAGCCATCCACCCTTCGATTATGAGGCTAGTGTGTACCCTTGATCGTCCGGTGAATTTCCTGCCAGGGCAACATTTCTCGGTTAGTTT
>NZ_PYIA01000101.1:0-88844 GCF_013265645.1 Sphingopyxis sp. BSNA05
CGTTCGTGCTGAGCCTGTCGAAGCACCCGGCCAGACCCAGGCTGGCCTGAAAAAGGCTCAGGGCGAACGGAAAGACCTCCACACGCTCTACATCTCCCCGCTCAAGGCGCTCGCCGTCGATGTGCAGCGCAATCTGCTGACGCCGATCGAGGAAATGGGCCTGCCGATCACGGTCGAGACGCGCAGCGGCGATACGCCGGCGGGTCGCAAGGCGCGCCAGCGGGTGAAACCGCCGCAGATCTTGCTGACCACGCCGGAGTCGCTCAATCTGCTGCTCAGCCAGCCGGAAAGCCTTGCCCTGTTCGCCGGGCTGAAACGGGTGGTGATCGACGAGGTGCACGCCTTTGCCACCGGCAAGCGCGGAGACCTGCTGGCGCTCTCGCTGGCGCGGCTGCAAAAATCGCGCCGGCGATGCAGCGGGTCGCCTTGTCCGCCACGGTGGCCGAGCCCGACGATTTCCGCGCCTGGCTCGCGCCTTATGGCGATATCGATACCGTCACCCATGTGCTCGGCGCGGACGGTGCGCCGGCCGATCTGTCGATCATGCTGCCCGAGACACCGGCCGGCGATCCGGTGCGGGTGCCCTGGTCCGGCCATGCCG
Source organism: Sphingopyxis sp. BSNA05 (assembly GCF_013265645.1). NCBI lineage: Bacteria > Pseudomonadati > Pseudomonadota > Alphaproteobacteria > Sphingomonadales > Sphingopyxidaceae > Sphingopyxis > Sphingopyxis sp. BSNA05. Next base: position 602 of record NZ_PYIA01000101.1, read on the forward strand.
GCACCTATGCGATCCCGCAGGTGATGGAGCAGATACGCAGCAACCGGATGACATTGGTCTTCTGCAACACCCGCTTTCTCGCCGAATTCACCTTCCAGCAGCTGTGGGATATCAATGACGAGACGCTGCCCATCGGCATCCATCACGGCAGTCTGTCCAAGGAAGCGCGGCGCAAGGTGGAAAACGCCATGGCCTCGGGGCAGATGCGGGCGCTGGTCTGCACCGCCTCGCTCGATCTCGGGGTTGACTGGGGGGATATCGATTGCGTCATCCAGATGGGCGCGCCCAAGGGCTCGTCCCGCTTGCTCCAGCGGATCGGTCGCGCCAACCATCGGCTGGATATATCGTCCAAGGCGCTGCTGGTGCCGGGCAACCGCTTTGAATATCTCGAGGCGCAGGCGGCGCTCGATGCAGTGAACGAGGGCCGCCGCGACGGCGAGCCGTTTCGCGCGGGCGGCCTCGACGTGCTCGCCCAGCATGTGATGAGCTGCGCCTGCGCCGGGCCGTTTCAGGAGGATGATCTCCTCGACGAGGTGCAAAGCGCCTTGCCCTATAGCGCCCTGTCGAAAGAGCAATTCGAGCGGGTGCTGAATTTCACCCGCGACGGCGGCTATGCGCTCAAGGCCTATGACCGGTTCAAGCGGCTGCGGCGTGACGCAAAAGGCGTGTGGAGCCTGACTCATCCGAAATTCGCTGCCCAGCACCGGCTCAACGCCGGCATCATCGTCGACGCCGCGATGATGAGCGTCCGCTTCAAGAATGGCCGCAATCTCGGCAAGGTCGAAGAAGGCTTTGCCGCCACGCTGTCGGTCGGTGACACATTTTTCTTTGGCGGGCTGAGCCTGGAGCTGATCAAGATGGATGCCAGCGATGTCATCGTCCGCGCGGCCAAGAAAGCGGCGATGATCCCGAGCTATGGCGGCGCGCGGCTGCCGCTGACCACCCATTTGTCGGACCGGGTGCGCGGCTTTCTGACCGACCGCGCCGACTGGGCGCGCTTTCCCGACGATGTGCGCGAATGGCTGGAGATGCAGGACCATCGCTCGGTGATGCCCGAGCCGGGGCAATTGCTGGTCGAGACCTTCCCGCACAAGAAGCTCCATTATATGGTCTGCTACAGTTTCGAAGGCTGGAACGCGCACCAGTCGCTCGGCATGTTGCTGACCCGGCGGATGGAGGATCGCGGGCTCAAGCCGGTCGCTTTGTCGCCAATGATTATGCGCTGGCCTGCTACAGCGTCGAGCCGGTGACCGATCCCCGCCCCCTGTTCAGCGCCGACATATTGGAGGAGGAATTTTTCGACTGGGTCGAGGGCTCGCATCTGCTCAAGCGCGCCTTTCGCGAAGTGGCGGTGATCAGCGGTCTGGTCGAGCGGCAGCATCCGGGCAAGCGCAAGACCGGCAAGCAGGTCACCTTCTCGACCGACCTGATCTTCGACGTGTTGCGCAAATATGAGCCCGACCATTTGCTGATGCAGGCGGCCTGGGCCGATGCCCGGTCGCGGATGACCGATGTCGGGCGGCTGGGCGACCTGCTCGACCGGGCGGCGGAGTCAATCATCCATGTCGAACTGGATCGGGTCAGCCCGCTGGCGGTACCGGTGCTGGTGATGATCGGCCGCGAACATGTCGCCCAGGGTGCCACCGACGACGCCCTGCTGATCGAGGCGGAATCTTTGATCAACGAGGCGATGCAGGCGGACTAGAAAGGCCGCGCCGTCCTCCGGGATTTGGCGGAAAACGCTTTTTGGCGTAGAGTGGCGAAATGGCTTGTTCGACAATGCTGTTTCCCCTTTGCGCCTCCCTGTTCGCAGGACAGGTTGCGCCAGCGATTCCGGTCGAGCCGGAGACCAAAGCCTATGTCGCCGATGCCCTGCCCGATGCCTTTCTGCAGCCCGATGCCGAACAGATTGCCATTGCCCGGGACCGGCTTGACCGGATGACGGTGGCGGTCAGCATTGCCGATGGCGGCCCCTATCAGTTCATCATCGACACGGCCTCGCAGCGCACGATATTGTCCCGGGAAATTGCCGGCGCGCTGGCGCTCGATATCGAGGATGTCGTCAATATCATCGCGCTCGCCGGCACGACGACGGTGCAGACCGTCTATGTGCCCAGCCTGACGCTCGGCAAGCGCAGCTATGACAGCCTGATTTCCCCGACTTTCCGGGCAGCCAATATCGGCGCGGACGGTGTCCTTGGCCTCGACAGCCTGCAGGGACAGCGGATATTGTTCGATTTTGTCGGCAAGAATATCACGGTCGAGGACACCGACAAGAAGCTGAAAAGCCGTTCCCGCCGCGAGATTGTGGTGACGGCAAGACGGCGCTCGGGCCAGCTGATCTTCACCAATGCGACGGTCGCCGGAGTCCGGACCAGCGTGATCATCGACACCGGCGGCGAACTATCCATCGGCAACCGGGCGTTGCAGCGGCGGTTGCGCATCCATTCTTCGCAACTGGTCAAAACCGAACTTGTCGATGTTACCGGCCGCTCGATCGAAGCCGATTATGGTATTGCCGAAGAGCTGCTGATCGGACGCGCCCGCTTCGGGCTCATCCCGATCGCCTTTGTCGACATAGCACCGTTCAAGGCGCTGAAGCTGGACAAGAAACCGGCGCTGTTTCTCGGCATGGACGCGTTGCGCAAATTCGACCGGGTGGCGATCGATTTCGCCAACCGGAAAATCTACTTTCTGCTGCCCGAAGATGCCTGAGATACTTCTTTGTGGAAGCAGGAGGATGATTTGTGGTATAGCTTCGGCAAGCCGGGCAGCAGGGACTAAGTTTTCGCCGTCCGGCTCAGACAGATAGGAGAGACGATGTCAGCCCTTTTTACCAGCATGACACCCGCTTTACTGGCCTACGCGCTGACGATGGCCTATCCCCTTCCCCTCGGCCAGTCGGTGAAGCCCGGCAGCCTGACCAGTCCCGAAGGCGAGATCGTCGATATCGACCAGGATCGCGCCAAGCGGATGACCGTTCCGGTCAGTATCGAGGGGAAGGGCCCTTTTCGTTCGTCATCGACACCGGTGCCGAACGGAGCGTGATCTCCCGTAAAATTGCCGACAGCCTGGCCCTCGAAGGGGAGAAGCCGGCCGAACTGATGAGCATTGCCGGAACGACCATGGTCGATATGGTCTATGTGCCGCGGCTGACCATGGGACGCAAAATTATGATGGTCTGATTTCGCCGGTTCTGGCCGCCCACCATATCGGTGCCGATGGCATTTTGGGTCTGGACGGCTTGCAGGACCAGCGCATTCTGTTCGATTTTCTCACCAATCGGATCGTTATCGAAGATGCGGACGAGACCCGTGGCCGGCTGAAATCCCGGGAAATCATCGTGACCGCGAAACGGCGTTCCGGCCAGCTGATCTTCACCGATGCCACGATTGCCGGGATCGAGGTCAATGTCATCGTCGATACCGGAGCGCAAATGTCGATCGGCAATCTGGCCTTGCGGCAACGATTGCAGCGACGCGCCAAGGAACTGGACGATGCCGATCTGCTGATCGCGGTCACCGGCGAGACCTTGGGCGTGGAATTCGGCATGGTCCGTGATTTCCGGATCGGCCGCGCCCGGTTCCCGCGCCTGTCCGTAGCCTTCGCCGATTCGCCACCGTTCGAACGCTTTGGCCTGGCCGACAAGCCGACCCTGCTGATGGGGATGGACGTGCTGCGGAAATTCGACCAGGTCGCGATCGACTTTCCGAGACGGAAAATCCACTTCCTGACGCCCAAGAACACCCGGCAATTTGTCGACGAGCCGCTGAACCAGCGGATCCATTTCTGACAATATGCAGCGCGGACCCGCGCGCGGGTGATGGGCCGGAACCGGCGGACCTGACCCGTACGTCCTGTCCGCCTGCCTTGAAATCCGGAACCATCCGGCTAGACTGGGCATCACAAGTCGCGGACTCACGGAAGCGGACAGCGCGAGTCCTCAATCAGGATCATTCTCCGCTCTGCGGGACGAAGGAGTTGCGTGCGGTCAGGTTTTGAAAATAGTGGTGGCTGGCAGCGCATGCGGCGTTTGACCCTCGCCATGGCCGCCGTGCTTCTGACGGCGGTGCAGGCCGGCTGCGCGGCGCCGACCAGCTATATGGGCATTGATATCAGCAAGCCTGCTCCTGCTTTTACGCTTTCCCCGGAACAAGCTGGCTTTTTCCGGGCACAGAATATGCTGTATAATCAGGCGCAGGCGGCGGGATGTATTTCAAGCAAGCCAGCGGACGAGGCGGCTGATGCGCCGGTTGGCGAGGGCATTGGCGAAGCGAATGCGGGCCAGCCAGCGGTGTGTCGTGCGATTGCCCTGCGACTTGCCTTACTGGAATTGCGCCGCCCCGCCCTGGTCTTCGAGCGCAGCTATGCCGATATGCCGCTCACCGCGCTGGCCAGCGAAGCGCAAGGGGGAAGCAAGCAGGCCCAGCTGGAACTGGGCATCCGCTTTGAAGAGGGGCGCGGCGTCGAGCGGGATATCGACAAGGCGCGAAAACTCTACGGATCGGCAGCGAGCGATAGCGGCGGGACGATCTGGGTCTATTCGCCACCCGTCGGCAATGGCACCAGCGGACGGACGATTCCGGTGAATACGGGGCCGAAGCGGAGCGGGCTGGCCGAGGCGAAGCGGCGGTTGGAGGGGTTGGAGTGAGCGTGAAAGCAATTTGGCTGTCCTTGATGATGTCATCAATAGCCGTAACGGGATGCGCCGAAGCGCAAACAATATCAAGAAACGACGAGCCTGCATCTTTAGATGTTAGGCCTGTTCCTCAAATAGCTCAGTTCGTCGGGAAAAAGGATTGTGAAGAATGCCCCGATATGGTGACTTTGGAAGTGAATTTGGCTGGGAAAACCAGCAAATTGTCCGTCGCGGCTACGGAACTGACCTGGAAGCAATATCTCAAAACAAGACATGAACACACATGCCCGATGCCGGTTGTTCAACCAAAATATAATAGCCGATTTGAATGGAAAAATCTTGAAGATGATTATCCACTGACGTCAATTAGAGCCAGTCAGATTGAGTGTTATTTAGGTTGGATTCGAAATAAAACTGGTCTCCAATATAGACTGCCGTCCGAAGAGGAGTGGGTTGCGATTGCACGATCTGAAACCGGTCGCGAAGTCTACCGAGTCGCCCAGGCAAGCCGCCAAGAGGGATATCTCAAAAATCGGTTGGTTTTTCCGACGAGGTCTCGAATGATCTACGAAGGCCCGTGCGCTTCAGGGCACTTAGGAAAGTCGCTCAATATAAACCAACGCCTTCGGGGTTATATGACCTATTCGGAAACGCCAAGGAGTTGGTTTGCAGGACTGAACATCGAGGTGTGAGTCGGGCCTCAACATGTCCAACCAGCCCTCTGGCGACTGTCAAAGGCGGAAACGTAGGTTCGCCCGATACGTTCGATTTGATTAATGACGCATCGCAGACAAATGGTGAAAGCGAAGAGCAGTTGGTTGGTTTTCGATTGGTTTACACAAGATAGCACCGGATGATAAATACGGGCCCGAAACGGTTGAGTAAGCTGGAGTGAAGTTAAAATTAGCCCTCCAGAACAGCTTTGCCAAATTAAAATGGATTAAACTGCCGCCGCGGTTCGTTCCCTCCCCATACAGACAAGCATCCGCCTCTCAGGCGCATTGCTTTTTCTTCAAGGAGCGAACCCGATATGCGTATTTTTCTCATCCTGCCGATTTTTCTCGCCGCTGCCAGTCCTGCCCTCGCGCAGAATTCCGATCTCCGCGACGCCAGCGTTCAGGAGGATAGCAGCGCGAAGGACGAAACCCGGTTCCATCTGCTCGCTGGGGTGGATCATATTGAAGGCGATGTCGGCGACGGACTGGACTATAAGACCACATTCGCCACCACCGGCGTCGCAATGACCAAAGGCCGGTTCAGCGCGGCCGCTTCGCTGCCCTATATCTCCTCCACCGCCCCGCAGGAGGTTATCGTCAACCAGGGCGGGCTGTTCGGCACGCCTTTGCTGGGCTCGAACGGATCGCAGACAGGTCAGGTGAAGCGCGAAGGCATCGGTGACCTGTCGCTCAACGCCGCCTATCAGCTACCCGTTTCCGGCGTGAACGCGACGGTCGGCGCGTCGGTCAAACTGCCGACCGCATCGCGGGCAAAGGGGCTGGGGACCGGCAAGGTCGATTATGGCGTCAATGGCCAGCTTTCCAGGAAATTCGGTGCGGTCGTGCCCTTCGTCGGGGCGGGCTATACGATCATCGGCGAACCGGACAATTTTGATACCCGCAACAGACTATCGGGCGCCGCAGGGAGCCATCTCCTGCTCGGCGAGAATAGCGCGTTGACTGCATCTTATTCCTACGAACAATCCGCTTCGACCAGCATCGGCGACAGTCAGAGCCTCAACATGGGGTTCGGGACCAATCTGACCCGCTCGGTCCGGATCGGCGTCGATGGCGCCGTCGGCCTGTCGGACGCCGCACCGGATACGCGGGTAGGGCTGAAGCTTCGGGTCGGGATTTGATCGGGGTGCTTTCCGACACCCACGCCGATCGCTTGTCGTCTACACCGCTTCCGCGACAGGCACGAATTGGACTCGCACGAAGACACTAAGCCACGAAGATTATAAGATAGCACGCAATCCCGCTGCAGAGCGGGGCGCTTTGCGTCTTCGTGGCTTCGTGCGAGTCCCGCAGGCCGCGTTACGCCGCCACTTCCAAAGCAAAACCGGTTCCGCATCTCCACTTTTCCACTGCGGGTATTTCACCATCGTCGTGGTGAATAACGCAGACGCAAGATGATCGCCGAGCCATTTCTGCAGGGCGGGCAGGGGCAGCGCGTCGAACCAGCCGCGGTCATTATTGGCGAACTGGCGAACGAACGGGAAGATCGCGTGGTCGGCCAGCGTGGGCTTTGCGCCGAGCAGCTGCCCCGAAGTCTGGATCAGACCGTCGAGCTTTTCGAGAAAGGCCAGTCCGGCAGCACGATGCTCCAACGGGTCGACATTTTCATAGCGGGTCGGATATTTGTAGCGGTCCAGCGCCTGTTTGAACGGGCCATCGGCTTCCGCGATCAATTCGGATTCGGCGGCGCTGCCCTGCAACCAGCCTTGAGGGTCGTTGCGTTCCAAGGCCCAGCGCATGATCGCCAGGCTTTCATCGATGACCTGCCCATCGGGCAATATCAGCACCGGCACCGTGGCCTTGGGCGAGGCGGCGATCATCTCTTCGGGTTTGTCGCGCAGCACGACCTCGCGCAGGCGGACCGGGGTCTGGCTGACCAGCAGCGCCATGCGCGCGCGCATCGCATAGGGGCAGCGCCGAAAGCTGTAGAGGACCGGCAATTCGGTCATTCGGTCCCGAGATGCTGCCGGCCCTCGGCCGCGGCTTTCTCGACCTGGCGCTGGCGCTCGCGATAACGGGCGCGCTGCTCGTCGGTCCGCTGGTCGATGCAATGCGGGCAGGCCTCACCGGGAATATAGTCGGGCGAGGCGCGGTCGGCGGCGTTCAGTGGCATCCGGCAAGCATAGCATTGGCCATAATCGGCTTCGCGCAGCCCGTGGCCGACGGCGACGCGCTGGTCGAACAGAAAACAGTCGCCCTGCCAGCGGCTTTCGGTTTCGGGCACATGTTCGAGATATTTCAATATGCCGCCCTTGAGATGCTGGACATCGTCAAAGCCCTGCGCCTTGACATAGGCGGTCGCCTTTTCGCAGCGGATGCCGCCGGTGCAGAACATAGCGATCTTCGGTGCCTTGTCCGAATCCTGCCGCAGCTTTTCGGAAAAATCGTCGAACCAGGCCGGGAAGTCGCGGAAGCTTTGGGTGTCGGGATTGATCGCGCCATCGAAGCTGCCGATCGCCACTTCATAGGCGTTGCGCGTATCGATCAGGATGGTGTCGGGGTCGGCGATCAGGTCGTTCCAGTCGGCGGGATCGACATAGGCGCCTTTCTCGGTCGCGGCGTCGACGCCCTCGACGCCCATCGAGACGATCTCCTTCTTGAGCCGGACCTTCATCCGCAGGAAGGGCATCGCACTGGCCTCGGAATATTTGACCTCGAGATCGGTGAAACGGGGCAGCTGGCGCAGGCCTTCGATCACTGCGTCAATCGCGTCGGGCGCGCCGGCAATGGTGCCGTTGATCCCTTCCTGGGCCAGCAATATCGTGCCCTTGAGGCCATGGTCCTCGCACAGGGCGAGCACTTGCAGGCGCAGGGCAGCGGGATCGTCGACCACGGCAAAATGATAGAGCGCGGCGACTTTTACGGGCGTTTGAGATTCGGTCATGAGGGCGCATATAGTGCGGGCGAGCGAGAAATTCCAACCCGGTGGCTTGCATAGCGCCGATGTTCATCGCATAGCGGGTCCATGGTTCCCCTTCTGTTCGCCCAGCACCGCTTTGATATCGTGGCGCCCGCCGCGCTGCATTGGCCCGCAAAAATGCGCTGCTGGTGGCAGACCTGCATCTGGAGAAGGCGAGTTTCTTTGCGCGGCAGGGGCAGATGCTGCCGCCCTATGACAGTCAGGCGACGCTGGCCGAGCTGGCCGGTCTGGTGAGCGAGACCGGCGCGACGCAAGTCTTCTGCCTGGGTGACAATTATCATGATGGCGAAGGCGAAGCCCGACTGGAGCCGGAGGCGGCGCGGCAGCTCTCGGCGATGACCGCCGCACTCGACTGGATCTGGATCACCGGCAATCATGACCGCGATGTTTCCGGGCTATGGGGTGGCACGGTGGTCGACGAATGGACAGGCGAGGGGCTGGCCCTGCGCCACGAGGCCACAGCGGAAAGCAAGTTGCCGGAAATATCCGGTCATTATCACCCGAAATCCGGATCGCCACACGCGGCCGCCATCTGTCGCGGCGCTGTTTTGTCAGGGGGCGCCAGCATCTGATCATGCCCGCTTTCGGGGCGCTGACCGGCGGCATGGCGGCGCAGGATCCGGTGATCGAGGCCTGCGTCGGCGGACCGGCCGAAGCGATCATCGGCCTGAAGGAAAAGCCCGTCTGCTTCCCGCTGCCCTTCCGCGACAGGGCCATAGAAGCGGTCGATGACAGCCAGCTTGCATTGCCTCTGGCCAGCACGGGTTCCTGACTGCTAACGGCGCGGTGATGGATCGATTCAAACCCTATCGCGACCAGCTGGACGCACTCGACACGGCGGGTCGCAAGCGGCGGCTTCTGATTCCGGCCGGCAAGGATTTTTCCTCCAATGATTATCTCGGCCTTTCCCGCAGCCCCTATCTGAAAGAGGTCGCGCAGGCGGCGATTGCCGGTGGTATGGCACATGGATCGGGCGGATCGCGATTACTCGGAGGCAACCATCCCGAACATGAAGCGCTCGAAGCCTTTGCCGCCAGCCATTATGGCGCGGAGGCGAGCCTGTTCTTCGGATCGGGCTTTGCCGCCAACACCGCCCTATTCGCGACCCTGCCGCAGACCGGCGATCTGGTGCTCTATGACGCGCTGGTCCACGCCAGCGTCCATGACGGGATGAAACTGGGCCGCGCCGCGTTCCGGGCTTTCCCGCACAATGATTGTGACGCGGTCGAGCAAGAGATCCGGACATGGCGCGAATCCGGCGGCACCGGCACCGTCTGGATCGCAGTGGAAAGCCTGTACAGCATGGACGGCGACCGGGCACCGCTCAGTGATCTCGCACAGATCGCCGAGGCCCATGACGCGATGCTGGTGATCGACGAGGCCCATGCGGTGGGCGTTTTCGGCGAGGGCGGCGGCGGTCTGGCCGGCGATATCGGTAGCCAGGAAAATGTCATCATCCTGCGCACCTGCGGCAAGGCGCTGGGCGGCGAAGGCGGGATATTGACCATGCCGAGAGTCTTGCGCGAATTTTTCATCAATCGGGCGCGGCCTTTCATCTTTTCCACCGCGCCCAGCCCTCTAACCGCGCATCTGACGCAGCAGGCGATCGCCCATGTCGCGGCCAATCCCGCGCTGCAGACCGGTCTGGCGGAGCATAGCGCGCTTGCCCGGAGCTGCTTTGACGGTCTGTCGCTCGGTGACGATCAGGACAGCCAGATATTCCCCGTCATTCTCGGCGAGGACCGGGTGGCGGTGAGCGTGGCGGCGATGCTGCAGGAGCAGGGCTATGATGTCCGGGCCATTCGCCCGCCGACCGTACCCGCCGGCACAGCCCGCCTGCGCATATCGCTGACGCTGAATGTGTCACCGGAGGATATCCGGAATCTGGCAGCCGCCCTGCACGAGGCGCTCGCAATGGCGAAAGCGGCATGAGCGGCAGGTTCGTCATCACCGGCACCGATACCGATATCGGCAAAAGTGTCTTTGCTGCTGCGCTAACCGCGGCGCTGGGCGCCAGCTACTGGAAACCGGTGCAGGCGGGCCTCGCAGACGGCACCGACAGCGAAACCGTGGCGCGGATCGGCGGCGTTGATCCGGCCCGGATATTGCCCGAACGCTACCGGCTGAAAATTCCGGCATCGCCCCATTATTCAGCGGCGCAGGAAGGCATCACCATTGGTCTGGACGATCTGGATATCCCGCCGGTCGAAGGTCCGCTGATCATCGAGGGGGCCGGCGGAGCGCTGGTGCCGGTCAATCCGGACTTGCTGTTCGCCGATCTCTTTGCCCATTGGGGCCTGCCGGTGATCATCGTCGCGTCGACCAGCCTCGGCACCATCAACCACAGCCTGTTGACCGTCGAAGCTCTGCGCGCCCGCGATGTGCCGATTCACGGCATCGCCTTCATCGGCGATGAAATTGTCGACAGCGAGCAGACCATCTGCCGGATCGGTGCCGTGCGGCACCTCGGGCGCTTGCCGATACTCGACAATCTCACGCCGGATTCGTTGCGGGGTGCCTTCGCCGCCCATTTCAATCTCGCGGACTTCCGATCATGAGCATCAATATCTGGCATCCCTTCACGCAACATGGTCTGGGCGAACCGATCCCGGAAATCGCGCGGGCAGAAGGCGCGTGCCTCTACAAGAGCGACGGCACCAGGATCATCGACGCAATATCGAGCTGGTGGGTGCAGACCCACGGCCATTGCCATCCGACAATCGTCAGCGCGATCCAGAAGCAGAGCGCCCGGCTCGACCAGATGATCTTTGCCGGATGGACACATGGTCCGGCGCGGGAACTGGCCGAAGGGCTGTCGGATTTTTGCCTGATTCCCTCGAGCATATCTTCTTTTCCGACAGCGGTTCGACGGCGGTCGAGGTCGCGCTCAAAATGGCGCTCGGTTACTGGCACAATCGCGGCGAAGCGCGCCAGAAGATCCTGGTCATGGAGCATAGCTATCATGGTGATACGATCGGCGCGATGTCGGTCGGCGCGCGCGGCGTGTTCAACCAGGCCTATGCGCCGCTGCTGTTCGATGTGGGCACCATCGCCTTTCCCGAAGCCGGAGCAAAACAGCACACGCTCGACCAGCTCGAAGCCTTTTGCAAAGACAGCGAAACCCCGCCGGCGGCGCTGATCGTCGAGCCGCTGATCCTCGGCGCGGGCGGCATGAAGGTCTACAGCCCCGAAATATTGGCGCAGATGGCGGCGATCTGCCGCGAGCATGATGTGCTGTTCATCGCCGACGAAGTGATGACCGGCTGGGGCCGCACCGGCACCGTCTTCGCCTGCGAACAGGCGGGCGTCGAGCCGGATATATTGTGCATGGCCAAGGGCCTGACCGGCGGCGTCATCCCGCTCGCGGTTACCGCAGCCAGCGATCCCATTTTCCAGGCGCATTATTCCGAAGACCGGGCGCAGATGTTCTTCCATTCGAGCAGCTTCACCGCCAATCCGATTGCCTGCGCGGCGGCCAATGCCAATCTCGCGATCTGGCGCGACGCGCCGGTGCAGGAACGGATCGACAGCATCATCGCCTCGCATCGCGCCTTTGCAGGGCGGCTTGCGCAAAAATCCAACGTCAGCGGCCTGCGCCAGTGCGGCACCATATTGGCGTTCGAGATCGACGATGGCGCCGGCGATTATATGTCCAGCCTCGGGCCGCAGCTGCTCGGCTATTTCCGGGATCGCAACATTTTACTTCGGCCCCTGGGCAATACGGTCTACATCATGCCTCCTTATTGTATCGGCCGCGAGGAACTGGATTCCGTCTATGGCGTTATTGAGCAAGCGATTGGCCATTTCGGCAACAGCTGATCCCCAGGTCCCGGAAAGTTTTTTGCATAAGGGCGAAAAACCCGCCAAGGATAGATCATGGAAATAATAGATTCACTGATGGTCAAGATTGCGCTGATCGGCCTGCTCGGTATCGGCGCACAGTGGATCGCCTGGCGGACCGGCCGTCCCGCCATCGCGCTGATGCTGATTGTCGGCATCATTGCCGGCCCCGTTCTGGGCATTATTGACCCCGAACGCGATTTCGGCGCGCTGCAGGAGCCGATCATCAAGCTGGCGGTTGCCGTCATCCTGTTTGAGGGCGGTCTCAGCCTGAACTTCCGCGAATTGCGCCAGGCGGGAGGCGCGGTGACCGCAATGGTGCTTGTCGCCGGTCCGATAGCTTGGGTGCTGGGCACCGGAGCCGCACATTATGGTGCCGGCCTGTCCTGGGAAATTTCCGCTTTGCTCGGTGGCATCATGATAGTCACCGGTCCTACCGTGATCGGCCCGATGCTGCGGACCTTGCGGGTGCCTCCCGGGTTCGCAATATCCTGAAATGGGAAGGCATAGTGAACGACCCGATCGGCGCTTTGCTCGCGGTCGGCATCTATGCCTATATCACCTATGAAGGTGCCGACGCCAATATCGCCGTCATCAGCATGGATGTGCTGGCGGCCAGCTTCATTGCCGGCCTGATCGGCGCGGGGCTTGGTTTCGCGCTCACCTGGCTATTTCCCCGGGGACTGGTGCCGGAATATCTGAAAGCGCCGTTCCTGCTGGTCACCGTGATCGCCGGCTTTGTCATCGCCGATCTGATCAAGCATGAAACCGGCCTGATCACGGTCACGGTCATGGGTATCGTGATGGGCAACCGGCAGATCTATTCCAGCCAGGCGCTCTACCGGTTCAAGGAAGATCTGGCGGTGCTGCTGATTTCCGGTGTCTTCATCATTCTTTCCGCCACGCTGGACTGGGAAACCGTGCAGCAATTCCGGCCGCAATTTGTCATCTTCCTGATATTGCTCCTGTTTTTCGTACGCCCCGTTTCGGTGCTGGTCGCCCTGCTGTTCAGCTCGGTGCCGTGGCGCGAGCGATTGTTTATCGCCTGGATCGCACCGCGCGGTATTGTCGCTGTCGCGATCACCGGCCTGTTTGCGATCCGTCTGGTGGACTATGGCATGCCGGGGGCGGAAGCGCTTGTACCGCTCAGTTTTGCCGTCGTCATCGCAACGATTTTTGCGCATGGCTTCTCCGCCTCCTGGGTTGCCGAACGATTGGGCATTTCGGAAGGCAAGGGCGAGGGCGTCCTGATTGCCGGTGCCAATCGCTGGTCGATCGCCCTCGGAAAAATGCTCAAATCTCTCGATATCCATGTCCTCGTCACCGACGACAGCAAATTCGCCTTGCGCCGTGCCCGCAGCGAGGGTCTGGAGATCCACCATGGCGATGTGCTCGACGAGGCCCATAATGACAATATCGATATGGGCGAATATCAGCATCTCATTGCCGCGACCGACAATGACAGCCAGAACCAGCTGATCACCGCCGATCTGGGCCCCGAGATGGGCTATGAGCAGATCAGTCGCCTGGCCAATGACAGCCAGAGCAAGAGCCGGGTCGGCCATGGCCGTCTCTTGTTCGAATCCGGCGCAGATTTCGGCACGTTGCTCGATCGGGACCTGGCGGGCTGGCGGTTCAGCAAGACCAATATCACCGAAAAATTTACCGCCGATGACTATCGCAGGAATCTGGAAAAAGGCGAGGAGCCGCTGGCCGTCTTCAAGCCGGACCGGCGGCTTCTATTCTTCGCCACCGATGCCCGACCGGTGATCGAGGATGGCGATGTCGTGATCAGCTATGTCGCGGCCGATACGCCGGAAGAGCGCAAGGCGGACCGCGCAGCGAAAGACAGCGAGAAGAACGGCGATAAAAACAGCGAGAGCTGATTATCCGGCCGGCGCGTCCCGCGGCCCGAACAGGGCGGTGCCGACACGGATATGGGTGGAACCGAGCTTGACCGCCTTTTCAAAGTCGCCCGACATGCCCATGCTCAGTCCCGCGAGCCCGGCTTCGCGCGCCAGTTTGGCCAACAGGGCGAAATAGGGGACCGGGTTGGCATTGTCCGGCGGGACGGCCATCAGACCCAATATCTCTATTCCGGCAGACCGGGCCTGGGCGAGCAGATCCGGAACCGCCTTGATTTCACAGCCGCCCTTTTGCGATTCTTCGCCGATATTGACCTGCAGAAAACAGGGGATCTGGCGGTCCTGCCGTTCCATTTCCTTCGCCAGCGCCTTGACCAGAGACGGCCGGTCGAGCGAATGGATATAGTCGAACAGGGCGACGGCTTCGGCCGCCTTGTTGGATTGCAGCTGGCCGATCATATGCAGTTCGATATCGGGATATTCCGCTTTCAGCGCCGGCCATTTGTCCATCGCTTCCTGTACCCGGTTTTCCCCGAACAGGCGCTGGCCCGATTCCAGCAGCGGCCGGATCTCGTCACTGCTGCGGGTTTTCGATACCGCGATCAGGGCGATCTCGGACGGCTTGCGGTCCGCTATTCCGGCGGCTTTCGCGATTTTGCCACGGATGTCCTCGAGTGCTGGATTTGCCAAGGGTGAATCTCTCTCAATCATTCTCTTTCGCCAAGCTTGCGTCTATAGGCCTGCTTATGTTGCGAGACCAGCCCTGCCCCTTCTTGCCGGACCGGACGGATCGCTCCCGCCGCGCCTGTGGCTGTTCACCGACGAGCGAAACGACGCGCAGCTAGAACAATCCGTTCGCAAGCTGCCGCGCGGCAGCGGGATTGTCTTTCGTCATTATCATTTGCCGGCAGACGCGCGGCGGGCGCGGTTTGAGACCATCCGACGTATCGCCCGGCGGTACGGGCATAGGCTGCTGCTCGCCGGGCCGGTGGAACAGGCCCGGCGCTGGGGAGCCGATGGCGTGCATGGCCGGACGCCGCGGCGGAAGCTAGCCGCCGGATTGCTGCACAGCGTCGCGGTTCATGATGCGGGGGAGATCCAGCAGGCCAATCGTGCCGGTGCTGACCTCTATTTTCTGTCGCCGGTCTTCACGACCCGCTCGCATCCCGGCCAGCGGCCTCTCAATCCCCTGCAGGTGCGCCGGCTGGCCGCCTTGTGCCAGGGCGCGGTAATCTATCTGGGCGGGATGAACCGGCATCGCTACCGGACGCGCAAGAACCATCTGACGCACGGCTGGGCGGCGATCGACGCTTTACGCTAATTCAGGAATGTCTAGAAGCGGAACTGGGTTCCGACATAGACGGCCTGGCTATCCTGACGGCTGTCGGTCAGCGGTGCCATCCGGTCACGCTCGTTATTGATCCGGACACCGGCGGTCACCTGCAGATTGCGGGTAAGCGAATAGCTGCCACCGACATCAAGCGTATAATCTTTCTCGCTCGCGTCCAGCGCCCGCGGAGCGGCGTTGATCGGGGCCGAGGCATCGAGCGACATGCGCGGGTTGAAACGGCTCTTCTTGCCTTATCCTCCTCGCCCAGCAGTCTTTCCCCGCCGATTTCCGAAAGATCAGGCATATTGCCGTTCAGCTTCTTGACCGGAATCGCGAAGCTCTTCAGACCTTTTGCAGCGCCGAGACTATAGGAAACGGGGGCAATTTTCGCCGCGCTTGTCACGCCCGATCCGGGTGCTGCGGCGAGGATATTCTCGCGAATCGAAACAGCGTCCGCCTTCTGGCGAACCACGACGGTGACCGAACGTTCGCCGTCACGGGTCCCGCCGGAGGGCGTGAATTTGAAACTGGCATTGCCGCGCAAGGCATTCAGATTATATTTGGCGACGAGATCAGGGTCAGCACCGGCAACGGTAAAGGAACCGATCGATCCGAGGGTTTTCAGCGACACCATCGTGTCATCACCGGAAAGAACCTTCGCCAGGGCAGGAGTCATGGCAAGGCCAGAGATCGCGAGTCCCGTCGCTAACCAACCGAAATGACTGACCTTTTTCGTCATGATGAAGATGCTTCCCCTTAATATGGCCTTCGATATAACAAAACCGCTGATCTGCACGAGTCAACATATTGTTTTTGTCCGATTTTCTCAAACTAGCCTGTTTCTGTTGCAGTTCGGTTACGCTTTTGTCCGGACATCGTTTCATTTTCTAGCAGGAAAAAGATGAACCGGAGATGATTTTGCGGCCATTCAACTGGGGTTCAGTCCGCGCTCCACAAGAGCGAAACATGCGCTTATGCTTGCCCCTCGCGGCAAAGCATTTATAGAGAGCGCTGAAATGATATCATGTCCGGAACAAATCCTGCAAAAGGGATTTCGTCCCGGCGCAAAATGCAACCAGGAGCGCTTCATGTCCCGCCTCAAATCATCCCTATTCCTGCGGTCTGCAACCGCTAGCCTGCTGACATTGTCCCTGCTCTCCGCCTGTGGCGGAAAAGAGCGGCCGAAAGCTGATCTCGCAGCGTCTCAGGTTACCACCATCGGCGTGAACAGCTATTTGTGGCGCGCATCGCTCGATGCCCTGGCCTTCATGCCGCTGACCCAGACCGACAGCAATGGCGGCGTGATCCTGACCGACTGGTATGTAAACCCGCAGAACCCGGGCGAGCGGATGAAGATCAATGTGTCGATCCTCGACCAGGATCTGCGCGCCGACGCCCTGCGCGTTGCAGCGTCGCGGCAGGTCGCGCAGAACGGCACCTGGGTGGATGCCCCGGTCAAGGCCGCGACCACGCAAAAGCTCGAACAGATCATCCTCACCAAGGCGCGCGATTTGCGGCGCGGTGCGATCACCAACTAAACCTTCCTGCCACATCATGGGGCCGCAATGACCGATCAGCGATTCAATCCACTGGCGGCGGACAAACGCTGGCAAGAGCGCTGGGCGAGTGCCGGCACGTTCGAGGCGGACGACGCCAGCAGCAAGCCGCGCAGCTATGTGCTCGAGATGTTCCCCTATCCCTCGGGCCGCATCCACATGGGCCATGTCCGCAACTATACGATGGGCGACGTGCTCGCCCGTTTCCGGCGGATGCAGGGCTTTGAAGTGCTTCACCCGATGGGCTGGGACGCCTTCGGCATGCCGGCGGAAAATGCGGCGATGGAAAAGAAAGTACATCCCGGCGAATGGACCCGGGCCAATATCGCATCGATGCGCAGCCAGCTGAAGACTTTGGGATTCGCTTTTGACTGGAGCCGCGAACTGGCGACCTGCGAACCGGAATATTATGGCCAGGAACAGGCGCTTTTCATCGATCTGTTCGAAGGCGGTCTGGTCTATCGCAAGGAATCGGCGGTCAACTGGGACCCGGTCGACATGACCGTGCTCGCCAACGAACAGGTGATCGACGGCAAGGGCTGGCGGTCCGGCGCGCCGGTGGAAAAGCGCAAGCTCAGCCAGTGGTTTCTCAAAATCACCGATTTTGCCGAGGATCTGCTGGCCGGACTGGGCGACCTCAAGGGCTGGCCGGAAAAAGTGCGGCTGATGCAGGAAAACTGGATCGGCAAGTCGCAGGGCCTGCAATTCCATTTCCAGCTCGCCGAAGCGCAAGGCGATATTGCGTCGGTCGAGGTTTTCTCGACCCGGCCCGACACGATTTTCGGGGCCAGCTTTGTCGCGCTGTCGGCTGACCATCCGCTGACGCAAAAACTTGCTGGCCAGAATGACGCGCTCGCGTCCTTTGCCGAAGAATGCAAGGCTGGTGGCACAACCGCTGCCGAGCTTGAGACAATGGAGAAAAAGGGCTTCGATACCGGCCTGACCGTCACCCATCCGCTCGATCCCGACTGGCAATTGCCCGTCTATGTCGCCAATTTCGTGCTGATGGATTATGGCACCGGCGCGGTATTCGGCGTGCCTGCGCACGACCAGCGCGATCTCGACTTTGCCCGCAAATATGATCTGCCGGTCAAGCGCGTTGTCTCGGACGGCGATGAAACCGCTGCCGAATATATCGGGGACGAGGCCTATACCGGTCCCGGCAAGATCGTGAACAGCGCCTTTCTCGACGGCATGACCGTGGAAGCAGCGCAGCAAGCGATTATCGATCGCGCGGGGTCCGAAGGCTGGGGCAAGGCCCAAACGACCTGGCGGCTTCGCGACTGGGGCGTATCGCGCCAGCGCTATTGGGGCACGCCGATCCCGATCATTCATTGCGATGCTTGCGGTCCGGTGCCGGTGCCCAAGGACCAGCTACCGATCGTATTGCCCGAAGACATCGATTTTGAAACCCCGGGCAACCCGCTTGAACGCCACGCGACATGGAAACATGTCGACTGCCCGAAATGCGGCAAGGCGGCGCGGCGCGAGACCGACACGCTCGACACTTTTGTCGACAGCAGCTGGTATTTCCTGCGCTTTGCCAGCCAGCCGGACGACCGGCCTTTTGACCCCGAAGTGGTCAAGCAGTGGCTGCCGGTGACGCAATATATCGGCGGCGTCGAACATGCGATCCTGCACCTGCTCTATGCCCGATTCTGGACCCGCGCTCTGGCGAGCATCGGCAAGCTGGATTTTGCCGAGCCGTTTGAAAGCCTGTTCACCCAGGGCATGGTGACCCACGAAACCTACAAACATGGTGATGGCAGCTGGCTGTCGCCTGACGAGGTCGAGAAAAACGGCAGTGACTGGGCGGTGATCGCTGACGGGTCGCCGGTCACCACCGGCCGGGTCGAGAAAATGTCGAAGTCGAAGAAAAATGTCGTCGATCCCGATCCGATCATCGAACAATATGGCGCCGATGCGGTGCGTTTCTTCATGCTCTCCGACAGCCGCCCGAGCGCGACCTGCCTTGGTCGGAAGCGGGTATCGAAGGCAGCTGGCGCTTTGTCCAGCGCCTGTGGCGGTTGTTTATCGCTGTCGCAGACAGTGAAGATACAGGCGAAGACAAGGCACTCCGCCGCAAGCTCCACCAGACCGTCGCCGGTGTCGCTGGCGATGTCGAGGCGCTGTCGTTCAACAAGGCGGTCGCGAAGATATTCGAACTGGTCAATCTGATCGAAAAATCGCAGCCGTCCGCAGACCGTACCACGGCCATCCGTTCCCTTGCGCGGATCGTCGCGCCGATGGTGCCGCATATTGCCGAGGAAGCCTGGGCCTTGTTTGGCGAGAGCGGCCTGATCGCCGACGCGCCATGGCCGGAAGTGGACGAAAGCCTGCTGGTCGATGACGAAGTCACGATTGCGATTCAGGTGCGCGGGAAATTGCGCGATACGATCACCGTGGCCAAGGGCAGCAGCAAGGATCAGCTCGAAGAGCTTGCCCTCGCTTCCGAGAAGGTGCAGCGTAGCCTCGACGGAGCGGAAATAAAGAAGGTGATTGTCGTGCCCGACCGACTGGTCAATATCGTCATATGAGTTCCATGATCGCCCGGATCGGCCTGGTCGTGGCATTGTCGGCGATGCTGGCCGGCTGCAACCTGCGACCGCTCTATGCTGGTGGCACGAACGGCGTCGTTGCGCAGGAACTGGGCAATGTCGAGATTGAACCGATCGCCGGCAAGGCCGGATGGCTCACCCGCAACGCACTGAAGGATCAGCTCGGCGCATTTGAGGGACAACAGGCAAAATATCGGCTGACGGTCGCACTGGAAGACAAGATTGCCGGTTTCGGCGTGCGCAGCGACGACCGGATCACGCGCGAGCGCAGAACGTTGCGCGCCCGTTATCAGCTGGTCCGTCTCTCTGATTCCGTAGTGGTCCTTGATGCCACAGCCGGATCGGATGCGGGTATCGACGTGGTCTCTTCGGAATATGCCACGCTCGCGGCGGAAGACACGGCACTGGAAAATCTGGCGACCCGCGTGGCCAACCAGATTGTCACCCGGCTGTCCCTGTTCGCCCGGAAAGAGGCCAGCGCGACGCCGCAGCCATGAAGGCAAAGCCGGAGGACATAGTCAGGCGCTTTCACGCCGGGTCCGATCAATTCAGACTGGTCCTGCTATGCGGTCCCAATGTCACCCGCTGCCAGGCACTGGTCGAGGAACTGGTCAAGCCGCTGGCGCAAGCCGCCGAGCGGGTCGATCTGACGATCGGCGATATTGCCGACGGCCCGGCCCGGCTCAATGACGAGGCCAATTCCGCATCGCTGTTTGGCGACAAGCGCTTTCTCGTCTTGCGGCTGAACAGCGGCGAAGCGGTCCGCGCAACAGCGGCAATCGACAATCTTCTGGCCAGCGAAACGGCTGGCGACCCCGTATTTGTCATCGCGCCCGGCATGGGCGACAAGACCGCATTGGCAAAAAGCATCATCGCCGCGCCCGATGCATTGATCGCGACCTGCTATGAAACGACACCCCAGCAGGCAGCGGCGGCGATCCAGACGATGGCGCAAACCGAAGGTCTCCGACTGAGCCGGGAAATGGCCCAGGAAATCGCCGCGCTGACCAGCAATGATCTGGTACTGGCGCGCATGGAAGTGGAAAAGATCGCGCTCTATCTTGATGCGACGCCGGAAAATCCACTGGCCCCGGAAGACGATATATTGCTGCTGCTCGGTGCTGAAAATGACGAAGAGGATATCAATCTGCTGATCCACGCCGCGCTCAATGGCGATGCGGCCCGGCTGGCGCAGGAAATCGCCGCAACCCGGGCGCAGGGCATCAGCGAGATCGGCCTGATACGGATAATGCTCCGGCATTTGTCCAAGCTCGCGGAGTTGCGCAGCAAGGTCGACAAGGGTGGCAATGTCGATGCTGTCGCCGGTCATCCCAGCGTGTTTTCAAGGAACAGAAACATTTCAAGCGGCAACTGCGCATCTGGTCATCCGCCCATATCGCGCGGTTGATCGAACGGATCCTGCAGCTGGAGATCGCGATGAAAAGCAGCGGCCAGCCCGATCAGGTACTTCTGGAGGAAGAACTGCTGCTGATCGCCCGAAAAGCGGCCAGCGGTCGCTAGGACAAAAGCGCGGCTTCACTCATAGTCGGCGGTAATCGCGATCCGGCCGCGGAACCGGCCGCTGGCGTCACCGCGAATACGCAATTGCCCGCCAAAGGCAAAGGTCAGCCGTCCCGACGGATCGAGCCTTGCCAGCGCCGGCAGATTGGTTTCCAGCCGCTCCAGTTCGGCCGTCGAACCATTGGGTGCGCTCAGCTGAATCCGCTCCGGCAGGAAAATCCGCACGCTGCGGCCCGGCTCGCCGGTCAGGCGCCCCTCGCCGTGCAGCGCCATGCCGCCAAGATTGGCAATGCTGCCGCGGATCTGCCGGTCACCCGACATCGGATCAATGCTCACCACGCCGCCGCTGCTGCTGAGCAAGGCCATGCGCGAGAAATCCAGATTGGCGGTAATCTCGATCTGCAACGGAATCTCCGGTCGCCCGTCAATCGCCCCGGACAGGCTGTCAGGCTGACCGCTGGCCGCACACAGGCGGCATTGCGCCTGCAAGCTCGCCGGCGGGAAGGCCAGGGAAGCCATCAGCATTGCGCCAGTCAGCAAGGATTTCACCACCATTGTCATAATCCCACATCCTGCCCAGATATGCCTAACATCGGGTTAACCAACAAAAAGGCGGATCGGCTGGCTTCGTCAGATCCCTTGACCGGCTGCCCTCGAATGCCCATCTAGCGGGAATGGAAAAACTATATTGAGCGACGAGCAATGGCGGCAAAAGCTGTCTCCGGAGCAATATCACGTGTTGCGCGAAGCGGGCACCGAACGGCCCTTTACGGGGGCGCTGAACACCGAATATCGCGATGGTGAATTTTTCTGCGCCGGCTGCGGCAGCAAATTGTTTGAATCGGACAGCAAGTTCGACAGCGGTTGCGGCTGGCCAAGCTTTTCCGCGCCCGCCGATTCCGAAGCGGTCACCGAAATCGAGGATAACAGCCTCGGCATGCGCCGGATCGAGATTCGCTGCTCCACCTGCGACGGGCATCTGGGCCATGTCTTTCCCGACGGGCCAACCGAAACCGGTCTGCGCTATTGCATGAACAGCGCTGCCATGGCTTTCGAACCCAAGGCCGACTGACTTTTTTCTGTGCTTCCCTGTTCAGCCTACGCTAAGGCACCAGAACGCTAGAAAATCTCTGGTTTAGTATATAGTGGGTGGATCAATATGGCGCGGGCCAAAAACGCAGCAACAAACAGGGTCCAGTCCGCAAATGGCTGTGGCGGCTGACCAAAGCGGGTCTGGTCGTCGGATTGCTGGCCGCCATTGCTCTGGTGGTTGCGGTATTGGTGGTCCGTTCGTCACTCCCCGGTTTCGAGGATCTCAAATCCTCTCCCAACGGCCAGATGATCCGGGTGCTGGACGTGAATGGCAAAGAGCTGTTCTCGATGGGCCCGAGCTACGGCGAATGGCTGGAATATTCGGACATCCCGGAAGTCATGAAATCCGCCATGGTCGCGGTCGAGGATCGCCGCTACGAAAGCCATCCCGGCGTTGATCCGATCGGCATCGCGCGCTCGTTACAGGTAAGGATGCAGCGCGGCCACTGGGCGCAGGGCGGCTCCACCATCACCCAGCAACTCGCGCGCAACGTGTTCCTGAACAACAACCGCACCTTTGGCCGGAAGGGCCGTGAAATATTGCTCGCGCTGGCGATGGAACGGAAATTTTCCAAGGAACAGATTCTCGAACTCTATCTGAACAAGGTCTATTATGGCGGCGGTGCCTATGGCATCGACGCCGCATCGCGCCGCTTCTTCGCGCACAGCGCCAGAGAACTCAACCTGGCCGAGGCCGCGATCATCGCCGGTCTGGTCAAGGCACCGTCCCGCTATTCCCCCACCGCCGACGCCACGGCAGCCATTGGTCGCGCCACGGTGGTGCTGGAAGTGATGCAGGATGCCGGTGCCATAAGCGCATCCGAAGCCGCGAAAACCAATCCCGCGTCGGTCAAGCTGGCGCCCGAACCGCGGCAGAACAGTGTGCGCTATTTCACCGACTGGGCGCTGCCGCAGCTGGACCTGCTGATCGACGAGAGCGTAGAGCCGATCGAGGTCTGGACGACGCTGGATCTTGATATGCAGCGCGTCGCCACCGCGGCCATCCAGTCCGGTGTGCCGGCCGGTGCCCAGGGTGCATTGGTGGCAATCGACCGCGATGGCGCGGTGCGCGCCATGGTCGGCGGCACGGACTATGTGACCTCCAATTACAACCGCGCAACCCAGGCCGTTCGCCAGCCCGGTTCGGCCTGGAAAGTGTTCGTCTATATGGCGGCGCTGGAAGCGGGCTATACGCCCAATGACACGGTGACCGACGAGCCGATCACGATCGGCAACTGGACGCCGCGCAACAGCGGGGACCGCTATGCCGGCGACATTGATGTCCGCACCGCTTTTGCCTTTTCCAAGAATACCGTCGCGGCGGCTATCGGCAATGATATCGGCACTTCGTCGATCGCCAATATGGCACGGCGTTTTGGCATCACCACCCCGATCAACACCAACCCCTCGATGGTATTGGGTACGTCCGACGTGCGCTTGCTGGACATGACCCGCGCCTTTGCCTCGATCAGCGCCAAGGGCATTGCGATAACCCCGTTCGGTATCACCAAGGTGCAGACGATGAAGGGTGATATCCTGTACCAGAGCAAATTTGACGGCAGCCGCGTGCTGGTCGACCCCTGGGTCGCTGCCGGGATCACGGACCTGATGCAGACAGCCGTCGCCACCGGCACCGGACGGGCCGCACAGATCGGCAGGCCGGTTGCCGGCAAGACCGGCACCACCAGCAGCAACAAGGACGGCTGGTTCCTCGGTTTTCCAGCGGCCTGACCACCGGCGTCTGGATGGGCCGTGATGACGCCAAACCGGTCGGCGGATTACAAGGTGGCCGGGCTCCGGCCAGCGTCTTCGCGCAGTTCATGAAAATGGCCGTAGCCAATCGCAAGGTCGAGAAATTCGATACCGAACTGGTCTTGCCGGAATGGCAGCTGGAACCGGATGAAGACGAGCTGTTCGGAGCGCCTGAAGACGGTATCTATGTCGACGAGAACGGGATGCCGATCGAGACGGGTCGCGGATTCGAATATGATCTGGAAGGCGGGGAAGCCGCCGACAGTCCGCGGCTAGATCAGGACTGGATCGATTCGGTGCTGGGTCGCGGCGAGGATCCCGGTCCCCGCAAGCCGGAACCGGCACCGGTCAAGAAACCGAAGCCGCAACCACCACAGAATCCACCCGAATCCCTTCTTCCCGAAGCCGCGCGTCAGGAACAGCAATAGGGATCAGGTTCGGTCGACCGGCGGAGACTGTCTTTCGGCGCCCACCATGTGCAGGCCACGACCATGGTCCTTGAGCCAGCGGTCGGCCACGTGACGGTCCGATTCGAATATCCGGTCGAGCAGGGCATAGAATCGCTTGCTGTGATCCATATGGGTGAGATGGGCCACTTCATGCGCAACCACCGACCGGCGGACATGCGGCGGCGCCATGACCAGCCGCCAGCTCAACCGGATCGACTTGCGACTGGAGCAACTGCCCCAGCGGCGCCGCGCATCGCCGATGGCCAGCCGCGGCAAATCGGTTCCGGCCCGGCTGCAGTAGAATTGCAGATCATCGGCAAATATCGGGCGCGCCCGGGCCCTGAGCCAGCGGAGGATGCGGGCCTCGACAAGTTCGGCCGGGCCACCCAACCGGATTTCTCCATCCACAATCTCCGGCGTGCGGGCGAATTCCGGCGACCATCTGATGATATAGGGCTCCCCCAGAAACGCGATCTGGCCGCCATCCTCCACCGGAACCGGAGGAACGGCTTCGGCGAAGCGGGCATTGAGCCAGTCGGACTTTGACTGGGCGAAGCGCAGCGCCTGATTTTCCGACGCATAAGGCGGCAAGGTCAGGCGAACGACGCCCTTGACCGTATCGGCTGACACGATGATCGACCGGGCCTGCTTCGATCGGCGCAGCTGCAGAGGATAGCTGACCCCGTCCAGGCTGATAGCAAGCGCTTCGGAGCGGGAGGAGCTAAAGAGGCGCATCGAGAATATGCTGCTCGAGCGGTCCGGCCTTGCTCTCGGGAATGACCTTGCCGCGGATCGACTGACCCGCCGCATGGATCGATTCCCGGTCGCCGGAGACCAGATAATGCCATTCCGGCAGCGGCAGGCCCCGGGCCCGCATTCTATAGGCGCAACTGTCGGGCAGCCAGTCAAATTCTTCCAGCTTGGTACGCGTCAGCCGGACGCAATCCGGGACATGAAACTTGCGGTGGCGATAATCGCTGCACTGGGCGCTCTGCAGATCGAGCAGCTTGCAGGCAATATTGGTCATATATATCTGACCGTCATCCTCGTCCTCGGCCTTCAGCAGGCAGCATTTGCCACAGCCATCGCACAAGGCCTCCCACTGACCGCGATCCAGCGATTCAAGCGGTGCTTCCCAGAAGGGCTGATCGGCGCCTAGCGCGCCCATCGGATAATTTCGTCGGCGACCTGCTGCGGCGTGCCGTCAAAGGGCAACAGCGCCAGCGGCTCACCCTCCGGTCCGAAAAGATAGGCCTGGCGGCTATGGTCGACAAGATATTCGCTCGACCCTTCGTCGTTACGGATATCGTAGAGAATCAGATATTTTTTCGCGACAGCGGCGATTTCCTCGGCGCTTCCGGTAAGACCGATAAGCCGCGGATGGAAAGCGGAAACATATTGTTTCAGCACGTCCGGCGTATCGCGACCGGGATCGACGGATATGAAAATCGGCTGGATCTTCCGGGCCAGAGCCGGATCGTCCTTTTCCACCTGTTTCAATCCCAGCATGATATTGGCCAGATCGACGGGGCAGACGTCGGGGCAATAGCTGTAGCCAAAATAGATGATGCGATACTGGCCCTTGAAGTCAGTGTCCGAAGTTTTGCCGCCGTCCTGGTTGGTCAGCGTGAAGGACCCGCCGATCTTCGCGCCCGCAAGCGGTGGCTCCGCACCGGCCGGCGCACCTCCGTCGGACGCAGGGTTGCAGGCGGCCAGAAGTGTCAGTAATCCTGTGGCGAGGATCATTTTTACGACATTGTTGATATTGTTCATTACGGGGCCAGACATGGTCTGCTAGTGGATCAATTTCAACAGATAATTGATAGACAGCAATTGCAGTGGACCGGTGCAAATGGTCACCGGTCAAAAACGGGGCTAAAAATGTTCAAGAATATATCTTCGGTCACTCAATCATCCGGTACATTGGTCAAATTCCTGCAGCTCGCCCTGCTGGCGGTTACCCTTGTGTCGATCTCCGCTCCGGCTGCCGCCCAGTTTTCGGAAAGCTATAATTTTCTGAAAGCGGTCAAGGAGAGAGATGGCGAGGAAGCGACCAAATTTCTAAGCCAGCCGGGGTCGGTGATCGTCAATACGCGCGACCGCTCGACCGGAGAGACAGCCCTGCATATCGTTGTGGCCCGTCGCGACAATATCTGGGTTGGTTTCCTGCTGCAAAAAGGCGCCAATCCCGATCTCGCCGACAAGGAGGGTGTGACGCCGCTCATGCTGGCGACCCAGTTGCGCTTCGTCGACGGTGTCAGGACCCTACTGGCCAAGAAGGCCAAGGTGGATGCAACGAACAGACAGGGGGAAACGGCCCTCATCCGCGCCGTCCAGCTTCGCGATAGCGAATTGGTCCGCCTGTTGCTCGCCAATGGCGCCGACCCGGACCACACCGATTCACTCGCCGGAAAATCGGCCCGCGACTATGCCAGGCAGGATCGCCGGGGCGCATCCATCTTGGCCGAGATTGAAAAGCGGACGCTGACAAAAACCGGAACCGCAAGGCCGTTTCTTCGGACCGGAAGGCTAGTCGACGCTCAATAACCGTCTGGTTCGTGCTGTCCCCGCACCGGACTGATCCAGCCATCCGAAATCGCCGACCGCTGCATGGCGCGGCGAGCCAGCCGCATCGTCTCGGTCTTGCGCCGTGCCGGTGCCAGAGCATTGGTCGCAGCAGCCCGCACCATTTCCGCATCATAGGCGTCGGCGATGATCAGTCCGGTACGCTCGGGCATGAAATCGGGTCCTTCGACCGGGGACGCGTCGAATCCGACCGGCAGCGCCCAGTAGAAACGGTCACAATAGTCCAGATATTCGGTCCATTTGGCGTCGCCCAGCAAATCGCTGCGCGCGACCTTGATCTCGACAATGACAATCTGGCCCTTGGCATCAATCCCCATCAGGTCGGCCCGGCGCCGGTTCCGCAAGCTGACCTCGGGCAACACCATGATATCGTGCCGCATGAACATCCGGGCGACGCCGCGGGCAACAGCCTGTGCTCCGCTCAACACATCGGCGGTCATCAGCAAGCCGGAGGAATCGTCGATCGATGTCATCACATCTGACTAGAACATAAAAGAACAAAATAAAGGCCCCCATTCGGGAGCCTTCATTTATTCGCCGGTTTCCGGATCGCCTATTGATAGAAAATATGATTGTCTATCGTAGCCAGCCGCTTGAGACGCCAGCCCGGCGAAACATAGCGTGCGTGAAAGAACAGCGCGCCTTCGACCGAGCTTTCCCAGCCATCGTTCATCGCAATCTTGGCAATCGCCACGGCGTTGCGCCACTGCCGGTGGCCCTTGTTGATGCGGGGCATCTTGCCACCGCGCACGAAGGAAAACTGGCTGCGCTGATATACAACGCCGCAGATCGTGTCGGGAAAACGGGGTGAAGCGACACGCGCCAGAACAACGCGGGCTACCGCCAGCTGGCCTTTCAGCGATTCGCTTTTCGATTCAAAATAGACGGTGCCTGCAAGACAGTGCATTTCTTCGTCGAGCGCGCCGGCGACCGATTGCTGGCGGACCAGCTGGCGCAGCGTCGTTGCCCCGTCATTGACAAAATCGTCGGTGGCCCAGCGGTCAGCTTCCGCCTCGCCGTTGGCAATCTTGTCCGATTCCACGACATCCTGCGGGATTTCGGCAACAACTTCCTGCTGTTCGCCGAAAATAACGGCCTGGCCGGGTTCATCTTCTTCCAGCAACGCCGGATCAACAAATATTTCGGATTCAGGAATCTCGTCATTTGCTTCCAGAGCAAAAGACGCATCTGTGACGGAAAAGGCCGCCACAACAGTCAGTGCGAGCGACAAAACGCTCGTGGCACGAAAATTTTTCTCATAAACCTGTTTTGTTATGCGGTGAGACCAGAGCATATCCTGACAAAAACCCCGTCCGGAATGCCGAAAATGGACCGAAAACCCAAAACCCGTGGTCCATTTCTGTTCTCCCCGTCTGCGTGTTTACCGCCTGTCAATTCGACAAACGAGCGGCAACCTGCGCATCAAAGTTGAGCGCCAAATATGGTTCTGGTGAATAAAGTCAAGTTTACTGACCCATTAGGGCGATGAGCCGTTCCCCATCCGGGATGTCCAGTTCAATTAACCACATATCGGGATCAAAACGGAATCTGCGGGCGAGATATTCGGATAATTCTTTTGAATTATCAGTATCTTGATGCCATATCTGCTGCCAATTGGGGGTGCCGTCCAGCGATGGCATATTCTCCAGAAGCCTAGGGTTTTCCCCCTTTTCAACGCACTGGACGAGAATGGTTCCCGAAATCCGGTCCCCTTTTTCAGCACTGCCCCGAAACCGCCACGCTGGTCGACCAGCCGGAGCAGCGTCTGGACCTTCATTTCCGCGGAAAGCCGCGGTTCAATCATCCTTCTTGTACCCGGGCAAGGATGCCAGCGGGATGTGCGAGCGCATGAAAGTCCCGGTGCCACGGGCTATTTCTTCGCCTTCGTCATCGATCAGACGCGAATCCGCGACAAACACCCTCCGTTTACCGCTGACCCACCGGCCTTCCGCGATCACCGGTCCCGACTTGAGCGGCTTGGTGAACAACAGATTGAACGCTGTGGTCAGGATGAACCGGTCGGAAACCAGACTGTTGGCTGCGTAAAAGGCAGCATCGTCGAGCATTTTGAAATAGGCGGTTCCGTGCACCGCGCCGGCGGCATGATAATAGCGCTCGTCCACCGTGAAAAATATTCGCGCCATGCCGGCATCGGCGATTTCAAGACGGGAATTGAACAGCCGGTTTATCGGCGCTTCCGCATATAGCCGTTCGAGGGCCCGGAAATGCTCCTGCGCCCCTCCAGCATCCTGCGGACCGTCCGCCGATTTTTCGTTCATCGCCAAGGATCAGGCCGCCCGCTGCTCGCGCTGTCTGTTGAGCAGCGCGAAAAGTGCATCCTGACCCGATGCACCCCGAAGTTTCGCCACCATATGGTCATCCCGCAAAAAGCGAGAGGCCGCGGCCAGCGCCTTGAGATGCTCGACACCGCTTTTCTCCGGCGACAGCAGCGCGAAGATCAGATCGACCGGCTTGCCGTCATGCGCGTTGAACGGCGCCGGTTCGGCGAGCCGCAGGAAAATGCCGATACAATGATCGAGGCCGGGCAATTTGGTGTGCGGAATCGCGACCGACCGTCCGAATCCGGTCGATCCCAGCGCTTCGCGAGCCTCGAGACCGGTGCGGATGGCCTCGGCATCGAGTCGATAGCATTCCTGCCCGATTTGGCCGATGGTGCGGAAGATATCATTCTTGTCGCCAATGTCCTGACAATCCCGCACGGCGGCGAGCTCCAGTCTAACGGGCAAATCAGTCATGAATCTTTCCTCTTGTCCCGGCGAAACTCAGCCAATTCGGCAACCACCGTATAATCCGGTACCGGATAATCCGGTCGTTGGTGCGCGTTGAACCAGCCGCTAAAAATACCGGTTATCCGTTCGGTTTAAGCGATACGGGCCTGTCAGCTATTTGGTTCCACCCAACCGATCATGCCATCGGAGCGGCGATAAACCATATTATGGGCGCCAGTGCCAGAGTTTTTGAACAAAAGCGCGCTGGTATTGCGCAAATCCATCATCATAACCGCATTGGATACGCTGGCTTCCGGGATGTCGGTGCTGGTTTCGGCGATGATGGCGGGCGATTCGCCGTTCACTTCGCTTTCCTCTTCCTCTTCGGAGGCTTCGAACACGCGATAGGCTGCTTCTTCCTGCTTCGCCGCATATTGGGCCTGGACATGATGGTCGTTCAGCCGGCGCATATAGCGGCGCAGCTGCTTTTCGGTCTTGTCGGCGGCCTGTTCGAACGCCTGATGCGCATCGCCGGCCTGCGCGTCCGATTTCAGGGTGAGACCCTGCATCACATGCGTCACGATATCGCATTTGAACTGGGCGTGGGGGGCCTTGCTCACGGTAACGTTCGCTGAAATCGCCTTGGCAAAATATTTGCTGGCAATCGCGTTCATCCGATCCTCGGCATGGGTTTGCAACGCATCGCCGGTATCGACCTGATGTCCTGAAACACGAACTTCCATATTCACTCTCCTTTTGCTTCTGCACCGTTACGCAAACAGTGGTGCAGCTAAACCTCAGACCAAAGAGGGTTTTCTATGCCCTCGATAAAAATCCTGTGCCGCGCCAGCTCGTCCTCGCTGGCATGATGCTCGCGCGCGGCGATGAACTGTTTCCGCTCTGCCGGCCGTGCCGCGGGCCGCATATCGCGAACCGGATCCTGCTTTCTCGCGTCATCGGCCAGACCGAGTCCGATCTGCCGGCCGCCGGTCAGCTCGATATAAAGCTGGGTCAGCAGTTCGGCGTCCAGCAAAGCGCCATGTTTGACGCGGTGGCTGCGATCGATGCCGTAGCGCGAGCACAAGGCGTCCAGCGACAGTTTCGCACCGGGATGTTTGGATTTGGCGATCGCCAAAGTGTCGATCATGCGGAACTGGGAAATCGGCTTGTACCCGCACAAGACCAGTTCGGCGTTGAGAAATTTGAAATCGAACTGGGCATTATGGGCCACCAGATTCGAATCTTGCAGGAAGGACAGCAATTCCTCGGCGCCGTCGGAAAACAGTTTCTTGTCGGACAGGAACACGTCCGAAAGCCCGTGGACTTCCTCTGCCGCCTTGGGCATCGACCGCTGGGGATTATAATAGCAGTGGAAGGTCTGCCCGGTTTCGACCCGGTTGATCATTTCGATACAGCCGATTTCCACCATCCGGTCACCATTTTGAGGATCAAAGCCAGTAGTTTCGGTGTCGAAAATTATCTCTCGCATAAGGCCAATATCGGACCGATCTTTGGGTTACGCAAGGGCAGCTTTCAGTTTTTGAACAAGTTTACGCACCTGCTGACGGGTTTCTGCCAGTGGCAGCGATGTGTCGATGACGGAATCGGCCTTTTCGCGCTTTTCCGCGTCCGGCATTTGCAGCGCCTTGATGTGGGAAAAGCGCTCTTCGCTCATGCCGGGCCGGGCGAGAACACGGTCCCGCTGATGGTCTTCGCCGGCCGAGACGACGACGATATGATCGACACCCTGAGCGCCCGATTTCTCGAACAATAGCGGAATGTCGAACAGGATCATCGGCCGATGCCGATTCTCTTCGAGGAAGGCGATACGCATCTCGCCCACGGCTGGATGAATCAGCTTTTCGAGCTTTTGCATGGCGCCCGGATCGCCGAGCACCGCCGCACCCAGTTTCTGCCGGTCGACGCCTTGGCTGTTCGTGGTGCCGGGAAACAGCGCTTCGATCTCTTCGACCAGCGCACCATCCCGGCCCTGGAGCTCGTGGACAGCGGCATCGGCGTCAAACAGCGGCACGCCTTCATCGACAAACATCTGCGCCACCGTGGATTTGCCCATGCCGATCGAGCCGGTGAGTCCGATGATGAAGGGCCGGGTCCGGTCGGTCATGCGATCAGCCGCTTTCTCAATTCTTCGTCATCTTCCATCGGCGGCGTCGCACCGAAGAACAGTTCAAAGGCGAGCGCGGCCTGGCCGATCAGCATGTCGAGACCATCGACCACCGCCAGGTCCCGCTTCCGGGCCGCGCGCAGCAGACCGGTGTTCAGCGGTGCGTAGACCAGATCATAGACCAGCGCATCGGCCGGCTGGGGACCGAGATCCAGCTCGAGCGGCGGCTTGCCGGTCATCCCGAGCGGGCTCGCATTGATCAGCAGATCGGCTGCGGGCAATTGCGCGTCCATCGGTATCACGCCACCCTTGGCCGAGGCCTGCATCAGCAAGCCGGTGGCTTTCAAGCCGTTGCGCGCGACAATGGTAATCTCGCCGATGCCGGCCTGTTTCAGCGCGAACAATACGGCCCGAGCCGCACCGCCGGCACCGATGACCACGGCATGTTTGCCCGACCAGTCAGTGTCGGCGATCGGGGCGAAAAATCCCGCGGCGTCGGTATTGGTTCCCATCAGGCTGCCGTCATCCTGCCGGACAATCGTATTCATCGCGCCGATCTTGTCCCGCACACCACCCGGATCGGCGACCAGATCGAGCATGGCGATCTTGTGCGGCAAGGTCACATTGCATCCCCGCCAGGCCGGATCGGCGCGACGCCGCTCGATATAGCCGGGCAGTTCGTCGGGCGTGACATGGCAAGCGCGATAATCCGCCTTGATATCCAGCCGGTCGAGCCAGAATTTGTGGATCAGCGGCGACTTGCTCTGGGCGATCGGATCTCCGATCACCTCGGCATAAGGCATTTCTGTGGTCATGACGGTAAGATACCCCGGATACGAAGATAGTCCAGCAGATGCAGAAGCGGCAGGCCCATGATCGTGAACAGGCTGCCGTTGATGGCGGAGAAAAGCTGCGCGCCCCGGCCCTCGATTTCATAGCAGCCTACACAATGGCGGATTTTGCCCCACTCCGTTTCCACATATTGCGCAATGAATGCATCGCTCAACGGGCGAACGGTCAGCGTCGCAATATCGACATGGCGCCAGACCGGCTTGCCCTGTTCGGCGATCACGGCAGCGCTGAACAGCTTGTGCTTCCGGCCGGACAGCAATTTCAGATGGGCTATCGCGTCGGCCTGGTCGACCGGCTTGTCGAGCATGCTGCCGTCTTCTAGCGCCAGTACCTGGTCGCCGCCCAGCACCAGTCCCGCGCCGATCCGCTGCGACAGCCGGACCGCTTTCGCCTCGGCCAGCGCGTCGGCAAGATTGCGCGCGGTCACGCCTTCGCTTTTGAGGCCGTCCCTCAGCGATTCTTCGTCGACATTCGGCGCAATGGCTTCGACCGTGACACCGGCGGCGGCCAGCATGGCCTGTCTCGCTTTGCTGCGGGACGCCAGTATCAGCGGCACATCATTCATCCGGACCGGCCTTCTGATCTTCCCCGGCGGCAACGTGACGCTCGTTGTAGAGATTGATGATCGCCGCGGCCGATTCCTCGATAGAACGACGGGTAACATCGATCATCGGCCAGCCGTTGTCGGCAAACATGCGGCGGGCATATTGGGTTTCGGCCTTGACCTTCTCTTCGTTGACATAGTCGGTTTCCGGCGCCTGGTTCAGTGACAGCAAGCGGTTGCGGCGGACCTGCACCAGCCGCGATGCGCCGGTGATCAGGCCGACGACCAGCGGGTTTTTCAGATGGAACAGGGAATCGGGCGGCGGCGATTCCGGCACGATCGGAATATTGGCGGTCTTGTAGCCGCGATTGGCGAGATAGATGGAGGTCGGGGTTTTCGACGTCCGCGAAACGCCGGCGAGCACGATATCGGCCTCTTCCCAATTTTCCCAACCGACGCCGTCATCATGGGCAATGGTGAACTGGATCGCTTCCACCCGGGCAAAATAGGCCGCATCGAGAATATGCTGGCGGCCGGGCCGGGCCTTGGCTTCCTGACCCAGCATATTGGACAGCGCATCGGTCACCGTATCGAGCGCCGGAACCGAGGGCAGGCCCAGATGCCGGCATTCGCGCTCCAGCTTTGCCCTGATGTCGCGGTTGACGATGGTAAATATCACCAGCCCCGGATTGTCCGCCACTTCGACCAATATCCGGTTGAGATGCTTCTCGGAGCGGACCATAGGCCAGAAATGCTTGATAATCTCGACACCGTCAAACTGGGCCAGCGCCGCTTTGGCGATATTTTCCAGGGTCTCGCCGGTGGAATCCGACAGCAGA
Source organism: Sphingopyxis sp. BSNA05 (assembly GCF_013265645.1). Taxonomy (NCBI): domain Bacteria; kingdom Pseudomonadati; phylum Pseudomonadota; class Alphaproteobacteria; order Sphingomonadales; family Sphingopyxidaceae; genus Sphingopyxis; species Sphingopyxis sp. BSNA05. The sequence goes on from NZ_PYIA01000101.1 coordinate 34,533, forward strand.
TGAAGGTGGAGACGATTCATGGCCTAAGCTTTGTGATTTCACGGGGGATAAAGCAAGGGATGAAAATGTGGATAAGTGGTCGGACAATATTCTTCCCCGACGTCCGCAATTTCATCCACAGCGGATCAACATTGATCGATTCAATCAACAGTCTGTGGATAACGGGGATGAGATTTCGGAATCGGTCAAATTTTCATCAACCAGCCCCTGTCAATCTGTTTGTAATCGCGGCGCTCGCGGGTTACCGCCTTTTCCACGCTCTATCATCAACAACAATCTAATATAATATATAAGATAATATAATGGGTAACCGTCTCGCTATGCCGAATGGACATGAATCACAGAAAATTCTCCTGCAGACATTGCTCGGCAAGAAAAGTGATCAAACGCCGGTCTGGCTGATGCGCCAGGCAGGTCGTTATCTGCCGGAATACCGGGATTTGCGGGCCAAAAAGGGCGGATTCCTGGAACTTTGCTATGATGCCGAGGCTGCGGCCGAGGTGACCTTGCAGCCGATCCGCCGTTTCGGTTTCGACGGCGCGATTCTGTTTTCCGACATTTTGATCGTACCCCATGCGATGGGCCAGAAGCTCTGGTTTGAGACGGGGGAAGGACCCCGGCTGGCCCCCAAGCTGCTGGATGCTGCTTTGGGCTCTCTGGAGGCTGATCCCGAGCATTTTGAGGCTATCTATGCCACAGTCCGGTCCGTCGCTTCGCAGCTCGATGACAAAACGACCTTCATGGGCTTCGCCGGAAGCCCGTGGACGATCGCAACCTATATGGTCAACGGCCAGGGCAGCAAGGACCAGGCAGCCACGCGCCGCTTTGCCTATCGTGACGAGGCGGCCTTCGGCGAGCTGATCGCCGCCATTGTCGACAATACGGTCACCTATCTGCTCGGCCAGATCGAGGCCGGCGTCGATGCTTTGCAATTGTTCGACAGCTGGGCCGGATCCCTGTCACCCGCGCAATTTGAAAATGGGTGATCGCGCCCAATGCGGAAATTATCGCGCGGTTGAAAGCGGTTCATCCCGATCTGCCGATCATCGGTTTTCCGAAAGGTGCGGGCGCCAAATTGCTCGCTTATGCCCGCGAGACCGGCGCCGATGCGATTGGCCTCGATGAAACCGTGGACCCCGTCTGGGCGCATGAGAATCTGCCGAACGATTTGCCGTTGCAGGGCAATCTCGACCCGCTGGCGCTGATTGCCGGCGGCGAAGCGCTGGAACAATCGGTCCGGCATATCCTGCAGGTTTTGAAGATCGCCCGCATATTTTCAATCTTGGTCACGGCATTTTACCGGACACGCCCATTGAACATGTTGAAAAGCTGCTTACACTTGTGAGGCAATGAATGAAATTTTGTCGATGCTCTATCTCTGGTTGAAAGCGGCCCATCTGATCTTCGTGATTTTCTGGATGGCAGGGCTGTTCATGATGCCGCGTTTCTTTGTCTATCATCAGGAAACCGCGGTCGGTTCGGAAGAAGACGGGAAATGGATCGAGCGCGAGGGCAAGCTCCGGAAGATCATTCTCAATCCTTCCTTGATCATTGTCTGGATCGTCGGATTGGCGCTCGCTTATAATATCGGCGCTTTCAGCCAGGGCTGGTTTCACGCCAAATTGCTCGTGGTGCTGGCGCTGACCGGCTATCACGGCTGGATGATGGGCTATGTCAAAAACTGGCCCGTGGCGAGCGGACGATGACCGACAAGGCTTTGCGGCTGGTCAACGAAGTTCCGGGAATTACGGCCGCGATCATCATCATATTGGTAATCGTCAAGCCATTCTGACCGGCTCTGGTTGACACCCAAATGACAAAGGCGTATTTAGACGCCAAAGCCCGTCCGGGCGAATTTTCATGTGAATCGAAGACAGCAACCAGCTGCGCACATGCGGAATTGAAAAATTACCTCCTGACATATCTGGATAAAACTCCATGCATTTAAAAGAATTAAAAGAAAAATCGCCCGCGGACCTGGTCTCGATGGCTGAAGAGCTGGGCGTCGAGGGTGCCTCCACCCTGCGCAAACAGGATCTGATGTTCGCGATCCTCAAGGAACTGGCGGACAATGACGAACAGATCATGGGCGTCGGCACGATCGAAGTGCTGACCGACGGATTTGGCTTCCTGCGCTCGCCCGATGCCAATTATCTGGCCGGTCCCGATGATATTTACGTGTCGCCCAATCAGGTTCGCAAATTCGGCCTGCGCACCGGTGACACCGTCGAAGGCGAAATTCGCGCACCGCGTGACGGAGAACGCTATTTCGCGCTGACCAAGCTGATCTCGATTAATTTCGACGATCCCGACGCCGTTCGTCACCGCGTCAATTTCGACAATCTGACGCCGCTCTATCCGGACGAGAAGCTCAAGCTCGACAGCCTCGACCCGACCGAAAAAGACAAGTCCGCCCGGGTGATCGATATCATCTCGCCGCAGGGCAAGGGCCAGCGCGCCCTGATCGTGGCACCGCCACGGACCGGTAAAACCGTGCTGCTGCAGAATATTGCCAAGGCGATCACCGACAACCATCCGGAGATTTATCTCTTGGTGTTGCTGATCGACGAACGGCCGGAAGAAGTGACCGACATGCAGCGCTCGGTGAAGGGCGAAGTCATCAGCTCGACCTTTGACGAGCCCGCGACCCGCCACGTCCAGGTCGCCGAAATGGTGATCGAAAAGGCCAAGCGCCTGGTCGAGCACAAGCATGATGTTGTCATCCTGCTCGACTCCATCACCCGTCTCGGCCGTGCCTATAACACCGTCGTTCCCAGCTCCGGCAAGGTGCTGACCGGTGGTGTTGACGCCAACGCCCTGCAGCGTCCGAAGCGCTTTTTCGGCGCGGCGCGGAATATCGAGGAAGGCGGTTCGCTGTCGATCATCGCGACCGCATTGATCGATACCGGCAGCCGGATGGACGAAGTGATCTTCGAAGAATTCAAGGGCACCGGCAACTCGGAAATCGTGCTGGACCGCAAGGTTGCGGACAAGCGTATCTTCCCGGCGCTCGATGTCGGCAAGTCCGGTACCCGCAAGGAAGAGCTGCTGGTCGAGGACGAGAAGCTCAAGAAAATGTGGGTCCTTCGCCGTATTCTCATGCAGATGGGCACGATCGACGCGATGGAATTCCTGCTCGACAAGATGAAGGACAGCAAGTCCAACGACGATTTCTTCGACAGTATGAACCAGTAAACTTGTCGGACTGCCCTGGTGATTTTGGAACATGCCATATTGCAGATTCGGCCGGGGCAATCGGCGAGTTTTGAAGCGGCGATGGAGAAAGCCAGACCGCTCATTGCACGTCAGCCGGGTTTTCAGTCGATCGAAGTTCGACCGGAGTCAGGGAACCCGGAACGATATTTGTTGTTGGTGACATGGGACCGGATAGAGTCGCATCGCGACGGATTTCACGGTTCCGAAGATTACCAGCGCTGGCGCGCCTTGCTTCACGCTTTTTACGACCCTATGCCCGAGATAACTTATTACGGACCCGGTATTTTCCATGATTGATCTGATCTCCATCTTTTCCGCCGCCGCCTCCGGGCTCGGTTCGCCCGCTGATATCTGGCAGGCGATTCTCACCGATTTCTCCAAGATCGGCACGCCCGAAGCCATGGCGGCGTTCGGGCAGGTGATCCTGATTGATCTTGTCTTTGCGGCGGATAATGCGATTGTCGTGGGCGCCCTGGCCGGCGGATTACCGGCAGAACAGCGCCGGAAGGTCATTTTGATCGGTATTGGCGCGGCATTGATATTGCGCATCTTGTTCGCATTGATCGTGGTGCAATTGCTTCAGATTGTCGGTTTGGTGCTGGCGGGTGGACTGTTGCTGCTCTGGGTTGCCTGGAACTTCTACCGGGAAATTTTTCACGAAGGAGAGTCGGAAGGCTCGCCGGAAATCGAAGGCGACGAGCATAGCGGTGTCAAATCAGGAAAAACTTTGTGGGCTGCCGCCTGGGCTGTGATGGCCGCCGACGTATCAATGAGCCTCGACAATGTTCTGGGCGTCGCTGGTGCCGCGCGTGAGCATCCCGGTATATTGGTCGTTGGCTTGATCCTGTCGGTCGCGCTGATGGGCCTCGCAGCCAATGTCATCGCCAAATATATCGAGCGCTACAAATGGATCGCCTATCTGGGTCTGGCGGTCATCGTCTATGTCGCCGGCAAGATGATCTATTCAGGCTTGGTCGGTGACGAGCAGACGATCGGGGTGTTGACGCTGTTCGGGTGATTGTTGAGCGGGGCGAAAATTTTCGTAGGATCGATTGGTGTCAGACCAGATGATCCCGATTGCCATTATCAACTCCCGTAGCGAAACCATGGTTGTTGCATCGCTGCTGGATGCAGCCGGGATATTGGTTCACATCGGCGGATATCATCATGCATCGGTGTCGATTTGTCCGCTCGCGCTGGGTGGGTTCCGATTGACGGTGCCAGCGTTTCAACATGCTCAGGCCAGTGCAATCATTCTCGATACACCCGGATTTGGCGAGTTCAGGTTCAGCTATGGTTTGCGACGTGCGGTGGCCAAGTTCTTGTTGGTGTGGGTCGCTACCATCGCTTTGCTGGTCATTCCCAGAATGATTTACGAACCGGAATCCTGGATTCCAAGCCTTGCATTCATCCCGCTTTCTGTTCTCGGTGTTCCGGTGAATCCGCAAGGCTGCAGTGAATATTTTCTGGCCAGGACTGCAGAATCCTAACCCTTCATCTTCTCCAGCATCTTGCCCATTTCTTCCCAGACCTTGTTGATCGCCTTGAGCGGCCGGACCATTACCTTGAAATCCTGAATCTTGCCGTCGTCATTCCAACTGATGATATCGACGCCGTTGACCTGGATCCCGTCTAGCTCGAGTTCGAATTCCAGCATCGCCATATTCTGCGATTCATCAACAATTTCACGGACATAGCGGAAGCTGTCATTGGCGAGCACTACATCAGCAGCGCTGAGATAGGCGACGACCATCGGCTTGCCGGATTGCGGCGTGTGCACGACGGGCGAATGGAACACGGCATCTTCGGCGATCTGGTCGGCCAGACCGGATCCGCCTTTATCCTCGAAATGGTCGTGCCAGACTTTCAGATTGGCGCGCGCGCTCATGCCAGTTGCTCCTTGAAAAAGGCTTCGGTCCGGCTGTCGGCCAATGTCGCGGCGGCTTCATCGCGGCGTGCGCCGAACTGGGCGGCAAAACCGTGATCAAGCCCTTCATAATCGTGCAGCGTCACTTTCGGATGATCATCCAGCCCGGCGTGCATCGCGGCCTGCGCATCGGCAGGGACAAAGCCGTCGGCGGTGGGAATATGCAGCATCACTTCATGGGCAATCGCATGCTTTTCGCCAAGCAGACCGTCGATACCCACGCCATAATAGCCGACAGAAGCCCTGATATCGGTCCGGCAGGCGGTCATGAAGGCGAGGCGGCCACCGAGGCAATAGCCGACACAGCCGACCTTGTGGCTGCCGATGCTGTTCTGGGCGAAATGGATCGTCGCTTCGATGTCGCGAATCCCCTGATCCTGATCAAATTTGCCCATCAGGTCGAGCGCCTGCTGGAATTCCGCTTCCACGTCGGCATCAAGATCCGTGCCTTGGTTAATCCGCCAGAACAGATCGGGGGCAATGGCGAGATAGCCTTTGCCGGCCCAGTCATCGCATTTCGCCCTGATGCCCTTGTTGACCCCGAATATTTCCTGGATGACGATGATTGCAGCGCTGATCTCGCCCTGTGGCCGGGCGATATAGCAGGGAAATTCAGCGTCTCCGCTCAGTGTCTTGATTTGTTCCAACGCGCCCATCGTTACAGCTCCTTTGCATCATCTCTTGATTCTTTGGCTACATTATCCCCATATCAGCTTCAGACAAGGTGGAACATCAACCTGTTGAGTGAGGGGGGAACTCGCTTCGACGGTCAAACAGAGGAAGTCAAAATGAAAGTCACCGTTGAACTGGACTGCACGCCGGAAGAGGCGCGCCGCCTGATCGGTCTGCCCGACGTTGCGAAACTGAACGAAAGCTATGTCCAGGAAATGTCGAAATTCCTGCAGGGCGCCAATTCGGTCGAACAATTGCAGAATTTCACCAAGATCATTGCCCCGATGGGCGAGGCCGGCCTGAAGATGTTTTCCTCTTTTCTGACCGGCGCCATGGGCGCGGCATCGGGTGGTGGAAAATCTTCTTCGACCAAGAAAAAGTCCGATTAGCCCCCGTTTTTCGATTCTATGACCGCCGACGATACCATTTTTGCCCTGTCCAGCGGGCAACCGCCGGCGGCAATCGGAATCCTGCGGATCAGCGGCGCGAAGGCCGGGCAGGCACTAGAATCGCTGACCGGTAACTCACCAGAACCGCGTGTTGCTTTCCTGTCAGATATAACCGATCCGGTTAGTGGAGATCTGCTGGATTCGGCACTGTGTCTCTGGTTCCCCGGCCCGAATAGCGCAACCGGCGAGAATCTGGCCGAGATCCATTGTCATGGCGGTCGGGCGGTTATCCGGGCGATCGAACAGACTCTGGAACAGATGGACGGGTTGCGCCGGGCCGAGCCGGGAGAATTTACCCGCCGTGCCTTCACGTCGGGAAAAATGGACCTGGCAGAAGCCGAGGGCCTGTCCGATCTGCTGTTTGCCGAGACCGAATTGCAGCGCAAGGCAGCGGTGCGCAGCGCCGGCGGCGCCTTGTCGCGCAAGGTCGACGGCTGGCAGCAGATGATATTGCAATTGTCGGCCCGGGTCGAAGCCGAGCTGGATTTTTCCGACGAGGATGATGTTGCCCCGGCGCAAATGGCGCAAATTCAAAATACTGCCCGTTTGCTGGTCGAGGAAATGCAGATCCTTCTGAAACGTCCGCGCGCCGAGAAATTGCGCGATGGTATCAGGGTTGTGCTCGGCGGTCCGCCCAATAGCGGCAAGTCGACCTTGCTCAATGCGCTGGTCGAGCGGGAAGCTGCGATTGTTTCGGATATTGCCGGCACCACGCGCGATGTGATCGAGGTGCCGATTGCGCTCGGCGGGATTCCCTTTCTCTTCATTGATACCGCCGGTGTTCGCGAAACCGGTGCGGAGGCCATCGAGCAGATTGGCATCGACCGGGCGCGGCAACAATTTGCCGAGGCGGATATCATCTTATGGCTGGGCGAAGAGGGGGAGGGACCGGATCGCGACAATCTGATCGAGATCAGCTCGCGCTGCGACCATCCGGATTACACGCCGAAGGCCGCTGCGGCATTTACCCTGTCGCCGGTCAGCGGTCAGGGAATGGACCTCCTCGTCGATCATCTTGTGGAAAGAGCCCGACATATATTACCGGACGCCGATCAGGTCAGCGTCAACGCGCGTCAGGCGGATCGTCTCTCTGCGGCTTGCCAGAGTCTGGATGCAATGGAAGGCGAACAGGATTATCTGATTGTTGCAGAACATCTGCGCATGGCCCGCAAGGCACTCGACGAAATCACCGGCAAGGCCAGCACCGAGCATATGCTCGACGGACTGTTCGGAAAATTCTGCATCGGCAAGTGATTGTTCCACGTGGAACAGCAGGGCGTGAACGGTAGGTTTTGACCTGCAATCGCGCTTCCGCTATGGGCCGCGCTATGACGCAGACATTTGACATCATCGTCGTGGGCGGTGGCCATGCCGGTTGCGAAGCAGCCGCGGTGGCCGCGCGCATGGGTGTATCCACAGCGCTGGTCAGCTTCACCAAAGACAGCATTGGCGCCATGTCCTGCAATCCGGCAATTGGCGGACTGGGCAAGGGCCATCTCGTACGCGAAGTCGATGCCTTTGACGGGCTGATCGGGCGCGCCGCCGATGCCGCCGCGATCCATTACCGGATGCTCAACCTGTCCAAGGGCACAGCGGTTCAGGGGCCGAGAATCCAGGCGGACCGGAAGCTTTACAAGGCGGCGATTCATCGCCTGATCGATGCGCAGGACCATCTGACGATTATCGAGGGCGAGGTCGCCAGTCTGGTCATGTCAGAATCGCAGGTCACCGGCACCCGCATGGCCGACGGTTCAACGATCAACGCTCAAGCCGTCATCCTGGCAACCGGAACCTTCCTCAATGGCAAACTGTTCCGCGGCGAAGAAACGCTTGAGGGCGGACGGACAGGCGAGGCTGCATCGGTTTCCCTCGGGCAGCAAATTCGTGATGCCGGTCTGCCGATCGCGCGTTTGAAAACCGGAACGCCGCCGCGGCTTGATGGCCGGACGATCAACTGGGCTGCCCTGCCGGAACAGCCGTCTGATGACGAACAGTGGACCATGTCGCCGCTGTCAAATGGGCGAACGGTTCCCCAGACATTTTGCGCCGTCAGCCGGACCACAGCCGAAACCCATGAGATCATTCGCGGCTCGCTCGATCGTTCGCCTCTGTTCAGCGGCGCGATCGATGCGCAGGGTCCGCGCTATTGCCCGTCGATCGAGGACAAGATTCACCGTTTCGCCGACCGGGATTCGCATCAGGTGTTTCTGGAGCCGGAAGGTCTCGATACCGATCTCGTCTATCCGAACGGTATCAGCACCTCGCTTCCCGCCGATGTCCAGCTGGCTTTCGTGCGCACGATGGAAGGTCTCGAGCAGGCGGAAATATTGGTGCCGGGCTATGCGGTGGAATATGACCATATCGATCCGCGCGCGCTGGATCGCTCGCTGAAAGTCCGCGATCTGGAGGGCCTCTATTGTGCTGGCCAGATCAATGGCACCACCGGCTATGAAGAAGCGGCAGCCCAGGGACTGATCGCCGGACTGGGCGCGGCTTGCGCGGTTCAGGACAAGGACGCGCCTGTGCTGGATCGCGGCACCAGCTATATGGCGGTGATGATCGATGACCTGGTTCTGCAGGGCGTCACCGAACCCTATCGCATGCTCACGGCGCGGGCGGAATATCGCCTGCGCTTGCGGGCGGACAATGCCTCGACCCGATTGACGCCGATTGCCATGGAGGCGGGTTGCGTATCACGCGAGCGCGGCGACTGGTTCTCCGCTCGTCAGCAGCAGCGCAACCATATTCTTAGCAAGCTGGAAAGCATATATTCCAGCGAAGATCTGGTGAAGGCGGGGATTGAAGTCCGGCGCGACGGAACCCGGCAAAGCCTGTTCCAGTGGCTTCGTTTTCCCAATATCAGCATCACTGCGCTGGAAGACTTGGAAGCATGTTTGACCGGAGCGGAGCCGGCCCTGATGCTCGAAATCGAAGAGGATGCCCGCTACGCGCCCTATCTCGAACGGCAGGAATCCGAGTTGCGCGATCTGCGGGCCAATGAGCAGATCCGTCTCGGAGATGATCTTGATTATGCCGGTATCGCAGGCCTCTCCAACGAAATGGTCGAGCGGTTGACGACAGCGCGTCCCGAGACTTTGGCCGCGGCGTCGCGGATCCGTGGTATTACGCCGGCGGCTCTCGCAGCGATACTCGTCCACGCAAGGCGCCGCGATGCCAGGAATATCGCGGCATGACCGAGGAAGAGGCGCAAGCCTGGCTTCGCGCTGAATATGATGTTTCACGTGAAACATGGGAGCGACTGGAAGCCTTCAACGCCCTGTTGCGAGACGAGATGCAGCGCCAGAATCTGATTTCCAGAGCCAGCGCCGACAGCCTCTGGGCGCGCCATATCGTCGATAGCGCGCAACTTCTGCGCTATGCACCAACGCCCGATTCCGGCAAAATCTGGCTGGATCTGGGTACCGGTGCCGGTTTCCCGGGTATGATTATCGCCATATTGACGCGTTACCAGGTCCGGATGGTAGAATCGCGCAAACGCCGTGTCGAATTTCTGAACGACGTCATCGCGAAAACCGGGATCGCGGAACATGCTTCCGTGATCGCCGATCGGCTGGAAAATGTCGAAAGCTTCCCGGTCGATGTCATAAGTGCTCGCGCTTTTGCACCTTTGGAACGGCTCATCGCACTTTCACACCGTTTTCCACAAAAATACGCTTTGGCTCTTACCAAAAGGCAAAAATGCGGTAAGGGAGTTGAAAGGCCTGTCGCCAAAACGGCAAAAAATGTTTCACGTGGAACATAGTTTGACCGATCCGGACGCCGGTATATTGGTGGGAAAGGGCTAGAAACCTAATTTCTAGGGTAGAACTGCAGATGGTTCGTATCGCAATAGCCAATCAAAAAGGCGGAGTGGGCAAGACCACCACGGCAATCAACATGGCTACGGCACTGGCCGCGAGCGGCTGGAAAGTCCTGTTGATCGACCTTGATCCGCAGGGCAATGCTTCCACCGGTCTCGGTCTGTCGCAGGGCGACCGCGTCAACAGCAGCTATGATCTGCTGATCAATGATGTCTCGCTGACTGATTGCATCAACCAGACAAAGGTGCCCGGACTGGAAATCGTTCCCGCCACCGTTGATCTGTCCGGTGCCGAAGTGGAACTGGTGGAATTTGAAGAGCGGACGCACCGGCTGAAAAAGGCGCTCGATGCGGCCGACAACGGGCGCTGGGATATCATTCTTGTGGACTGCCCGCCGTCGCTCGGCTTGCTGACGCTCAACGCGATGGTCGCCGTTGAATCGCTGCTGGTGCCCTTGCAGTGCGAATTTTTCGCGCTCGAAGGCCTGAGCCAGTTGTTGCAGACGGTGGAACGCATCCGCGCCCGCTTCAATCGCCAGCTCTCGGTGATGGGCGTGGTCCTGACCATGTATGACCGCCGCAACAAGCTGACCGAACAGGTCTCCGACGATGTCAGGGCCTGTCTCGGCGACGTGGTGTTCGAAACCGTGATACCGCGCAATGTCCGTCTGTCCGAAGCACCGAGTCACGGACTTCCCGCGCTGATCTATGATTATCGCTGCAGCGGATCGGTCGCCTATATCGATCTTGCCCGCGAGCTGATCGAGCGTCTTCCAGACCGAAAGGTGGCCGCTTGATGGACGAGGACCAGGCGCTCAACGAAAAGGCGAAGAAGGCACCGAAGCGAGCAACCGGGCTGGGCAGGGGGCTGAACAGCCTGTTTGGCGAAATCCAGCGCGAAGAACCGATCGTCACCAGCGAACCCGCCGAAAGCAATAACGATGCACCGGAGAGCGTGGTCGATGGGCTGCGCTCGATTGCGGTTTCCGATATCCGGCCCAATCCCGACCAGCCACGCCAGCATTTCGATACCGATGCGCTGGACGAACTGGCCAACAGTATGCGGCAACGCGGTGTCATCCAGCCGATCGTGGTTCGGCCGCACGGCAAGACGTTCCAGATTGTCGCCGGCGAACGCCGGTGGCGGGCTGCACAGCGGGCCCGGCTGCATCAGATCCCCGCGGTCGTCCGCCATCTCAACGATGAAGAAACATTCGAGATCGCAATCGTCGAGAATGTCCAGCGCAAGGATCTGAATATCATCGAAGAGGCGGAAGCCTATGCGCGGTTGAGCACCGATTATGGCCACAGCCAGACAAGGCTGGCCGAGATCGTCGGAAAATCGCGCAGCCATATCGCCAATATCATGCGCTTGCTGGAACTGCCGGCCAGCGTCAAAAGCCTGGTCGTCGATGAAAAACTGACCATGGGGCACGCGCGGGCCCTGATCAACGCGCCCAATGCGGAAGAACTGGCGCCGCAAATTGCGAAAAAGGGACTGTCGGTCCGCGATGTCGAACGGCTCGTGCGCAAATCGATGGCGGTCAAGAAGCCGATGTCGGCGAAGAAAATGGCCGCCATGTCAGAGACCGATGCGGATATCCAGGCGCTGGAAGCGCATCTTGGCGATCTGCTCGGACTGAACGTCAAGATCCAGTCGAACGGCCAGGGCGGAACGATGGCTATCGAATATGCCAATCTCGATCAGCTCGATCTGATTTGCCAGCGCCTTACCGGCGAACATATTTGATACCGGACGGCCGCAAATGGCCTCTCGGGCCGGAACACGGCCCTGCCAGGGCAAGGTAACGCGCAGATTAACCCTATATAACCTATATATATCAGGGACTTAATTTGTTAAGCCGAAATTAACCATGACTCACAGCAAAGCCTTATTCTTTCCCTTGGATAAGAGCAGCTGAATGTTGACACAGGCGATAGCAGTCCAGTGGGTTTGGTCTGACTACACCGCATGTGTCCTTTCAATGATGTAACCAAATATAGGGACCAGTAACTATGTCGAAATTTGTGAAAGCCGCTTTGGCTTCTTCCGTGCTCTTGGCTTCTGTCGTGGGCGCAAATGCAGCAGAAGCTGCCACCGCTTCCGCCGATGCGCGCGCCAATATTCTCAAGCAGGTAACCGTTGATTCGAACGAAGTTGATCTCAACTTCGGTACGATCATCACCGGTGCGACCGCGTCGACTGTTTCCGTAAGCACCGCTGGTGTCGGCGCCTGTGGCACCGGACTCGTCTGCTCGGGTACGCCTACCGCTGCCGGTTTCACCATTAACGGCACATCCGGTGCAACCGTCGACATTTCGGTCGACTCTTCGGTGACCCTGAACGGACCTAGCGGAACCATGACCGCTGCCCTGACGTCGAGCAATTCCACGCTCGTTCTGGACGGTACCGACAGTTTCGCTGTTGGCGGCACGCTGAGCGTTGCGGCTAACCAGGCTGATGGTGCCTATTCCGGTACGTTCAGCGTATCGGTCGACTATCAGTAATAGCTGATCGGGCGGGTCCAATACCCGCCACAAGTTTTTAACACGGGAAGCCCGTCTGCAGCCCAGCTTGCAGGCGGGTTTTTCTTCATATATCACGCTTGCCGAAGCCGGACGCCGCGCAAAAATCCGGCATGGTTAGCGCTTTGGTAACCCTCTTTGCGCATAAGGGTGCTGTGGGAAAAGGCCGTACCGGCCGACCTATCCGTATGACCAGCAAGGCGGAGATTATCATGACCATTCAGGGTTTCAAGACGTTCAGAAAATACAGCATCATGCTGGGCGCGATCGCGTCCGCACTATCACTGCCATCGACACCGGCCTATGCCGCCGGCGATCTACTGGTCGCTCCGACCCGGGTGGTGCTCGACGGGGAGCGCGGTACCGAGGTGATCCTGAACAATATCGGATCCGAAACCGCCACCTACCGGATTTCCATGGAGTTGCGGCGGATGACCGCCGACGGCCGTCTGGAAGATGTGCCGGAAGACCAGATCAACGAGATCGAGACAGCGTCGAAGGCGATGATCCGCTACGCGCCGCGCCGGGTTACGCTGCCGCCAAACCAGCCGCAGGCCATTCGTCTGGGCGTGAGAGCACCCGACGGTCTCGCGGACGGGGAATATCGCGTCCATCTCCTTTTCCGCGCCATCCCGAAGGCCCGTTCGGTGACCGAACAGTCGGCGACCGAGGGCGGGCTGACAATCGCCCTGACGCCTATTTATGGCGTGACCATTCCGGTCATCGTCCGCCAGGGAAATCTCCAGGCAACCGCCGCCATCGCCAACGGACGTATGGAACAGAATGCGGAAGGCCAGTCCTTCGCATTCGATCTCAGCCGCTCGGGCAACCGGTCCACCTATGGTGAAATCGTGATTACCAAGCCAGGCGTGGACGAGCCGGTCATGGTGGCCCGCGGTATCGCCGTCTATCCGGAAGTGGAAAAGCGCACGGTAACCTTGCCGGTACCTCCGGAAATCGCGGCCCAGCTCTCCGGACCTATCACCGTGGAATATTACGAGACGGCCAATGCCGGCGGCGGGCTCATCGCCAAAACCGACATGGTTCTTAGATAAAAATTTTATATCAATGACTTAGTGTGGCATCAAGCCGTCACCAAGTCATGATGTAACCCATGATACAGCGAACTGATATAATCGGCCGGGGCTTCAATGCCCTGGTCAAGGCCGCAGGGATCATTGCGATCTCGGCGGCTTCGCTGTTTCTCGGGAATCCGGCCCAGGCGGTCGAAAAATGGACCGCCAGTGATGACGATGCGCTCCTGTTCGATCTGCGTTCGGGCAAATACCGCCTTGGCGACGGTGTCAGGGGTTATCAGACCGACAAGGGCGTATGCGTCGATCTCGCCGATATCATCATTGCCATGGATATTCCGTTGCGTCTGGACAAGAAGTCGCGCCGCGCAACTGGCTGGATCTTTTCCGAGAGCCAGACGCTGACCATCGATCGCGACAGCGCTACGGTACAAAAGGTGAACGCTGGCAAGAAGCTTCTGCCCGACCAGATTCACGATGTGCCCGAGGGCTGGTGCGTCGATGTGAAAAGCCTGTCGGACTGGTTTGCGGTCGATTTCGTTCCCGATCTTTCCAACGCGCTGCTCACTGTTGAATCCGAGACCAAATTGCCCTTCCAGCGCGCGCTGGAACGCAAGGAACAGGCGGCAAAAATCCGGCCGCGCAAGGCGTTCGACCTGTCCTCTCTCCCGCAATCTTCGGAATCCTACAAATTCTGGCGCACACCGTCTGTTGATGCGGTGGTTTCGGGCGGCGGGCTGAGCGACAAACGGTCGGGCCAGAAAGTCGATCTGCAATATGAGCTTTATGCGTCCGGTGAAGTCGGCAAGGCGAGTTTCGATGCCCGGCTTTCCTCCGATAATGACGGTGTTCCCGAAAGCCTGCGGGTCAGGGCCTATCGAACCGACCCCAGGGGCGAACTTCTCGGGCCGCTTCAGGCCACCCATTTTGCCTTGGGCGATGTTTCCACCTTTTCGACTCCGCTGGTTTCCCAGTCGGTCGCCGGACGGGGAGCCTGGTGACCAATCGCCCGATCGAACGGCCCGACAGTTTCGACCGGACGAGTTTCGTGGCGAGTTGCCCAGCGGCTGGGATGCCGAACTTTACCGTAACGGCCAGCTGCTCGCCTTTGCCGAAAACCGTGTCGACGGACGCTATGAATTTATCGACGTGCCGCTGCTTTATGGCCAGAATCGCTTTGAAGTGGTGCTCTACGGTCCGCAGGGGCAGATCCGGCGCGACGTGCAGGTCATCCCGGTGGGCATCGACTCGATCCCGCCCCGCCAGACCTATTATTGGGCCGGTATTCACGAAGCCGGCGAGGATCTGATCCGGCTCGGGGATTTCCTGCCGACCCGTCAGGCGGGCTGGCGTGGCGGCGTGGGACTCGAACGCGGACTCAACGCCAAAACCTCGGTCGCGGCGTCCCTGTTCAGCCTGCAGATTGACGGCAAGCGGCATGATTATCTCGAGGGCTCGGTGCGCCGCGCCGTGGGACCGGCTCTGGTCGAGCTTTCGGCCGCTTCCAATCTTGGCAGCGGCATGGCGATACGCGGCCAGCTGCTTGGCCAGATCGGGGACAGCTATATCACCGCGGAGTCGATCTGGGCGCGCGGCGGTTTCATATCGGACCAGATCGAGAAAACGCGGATTCACGCCACAGCCTGGCGTTTGACCATAGTTTCAAGCTGGGTAGCAAGCTCATACCGGTGCATCTTGACGCGCAATATGAAACGCGTTCGGATGGCCGTGAAAGTCTGGATATAACGGGCCGCATGTCGTTCAATCTCAATCGCCTGTCGCTGACCGGCGAGCTGAGCTGGGAACAGCAGTTCAGCGAATTCGGTCCCGCTCCCTCAGACCGTATCGGAGCCCGGCTGCTCGCCAACGGCCGGATTGGCAAGGTCCGGCTCCGTGGCGAAGCCATCTATCGCGTGGCCCCCGAAAAGCGCTTCGAACAGGTCAATTTTACCGGTGAATGGCGGGCCGGGGAGCGGTCCGACTGGCGGGCCGAACTGGGCTATGACGCCGGGCTTGATCGCGGGCGGGCGGCTATCGGGATCATCCGCCGCTTCGAACGTTTTTCGCTGACCGCGACCGCCGAAGCCGCGACCGATGGTTCGATAGCGGCCGGCCTGAATCTGGCCTTCAGCCTGGGACCCGATCCGCGCAACGGCAAATTCCGCTTCTCGAGCAACAAGCTGGCCAACAACGGCCAGGCGCTGGCCATCGTCTTTCATGACGAAAACCGGGACGGGATTCGCCAGCCCGGTGAATCGCTGGCGGAAAATGTCGAATTGACCGCAGGCCAGTCGGCGGCCTTCACTGCCACCGATATCCGGGGCCGGGCGGTTATCGACAATCTGCAGCCCTTCCGGCCGGTGCTGATCGGGATCGACAGCAGCAGCCTGTCCAGCCCCTATGTGCAACCGGCCCTGCCCGGCGTGGTGATCACGCCGCGGCCCGGAATCGCAACGACGGTCGAACTGCCGCTGGTGAGTGCCGGCGAGGTCGAGGGTACATTGGTTCGCCGGGGCGGCGGCACGATCGCCGGCGTCGGGTTGGAACTTCTCGATGGCGAGGGGCGGGTGGTGCGCGAAACCCGGACCGAGTTTGACGGCTTCTTCCTGTTCGATGGGGTGCCTTATGGCAGCTACACGGTGCGCATCGAGAAATTGTCGGCCCAGGCCATCAGGGTGCCGACGCAATTGACGGCGCGCGCGGTGGTCGACGACGACAATCAGGTTGCCAGACTGGGGGCCGTGACGGTCGGATCGACTGGCAATATGGTGGCCAATGACAGGGATTCGCCGGAACCGACCGGCACACCCTAGCGAGCCGGTGCCAGGCTTCTTGTAACGCTGGCGCTTTCTGTTACTGATTCGGTTTTCGCGCAGATCGGGAAGTGCATATGCAAGTCATCGCCAACGGCATCAATATCGAAGTGGAAGACCACGGAAACCCGGCCGATCCGGCGATCCTGCTGGTCATGGGCTATACCGCGCAGCTGATCTACTGGCCGATGGATTTCGTCAACGGCCTGGTGGCCGAGGGCTTTCGCGTCGTCACCTTCGACAACCGGGACGTTGGCCTCTCCTATAAATTTGACGGCGTGCGGCCGCCCCATCCGATCCGCCAGATGCTCGCCAAGCGCTTCTTTCCCAAGCGTCAGATGGCACCCTATAATCTCAGCGACATGGCGAATGACGCGGTCGGGGTGCTCGACGCGTTGAAAATCGACAAGGCCCATATTGTCGGCGCTTCGATGGGCGGGATGATCGGCCAGCTGATCGCCGCGGATCACGCCGACCGGGTGCTGTCCTTCACGCCGATCATGTCATCGACCAATGGTCCCGGCCTGCCCGGCGCAGCGCGACGTGCGCAAGGTTTTGATGCAGACAGCGCGGGCGAAGGCGCGCACGCCGGACGAGGCTCTGGAACTCGGACTGGCCTTTTCCTCGCTGATTGCGTCGGAAGAAGGGCGCAATCGGCCGGAGGAACGGCGGGCGATGATGAAGCTGGCGCAGGAACGCGGTTTCTACCCGCCGGGCCCGAAACGCCAGATGGCCGCGATCATCGATACCGGCAATTTGCGTCCGGTCGCCCAGCGGATTAGCGCGCCGACGATGGTGATTCACGGGGCGGATGATCCGCTCATTCCGTCCGCATGCGGAGAGGATATAGCGGCCAATGTCAAAGACGCGCGCTTCGAGCTGGTCGAGGGCATGGGCCATGACCTGCCGCCGAGCAAATTGCCGGCGATGGTCGACCTGATCGCGGGACACTGCCGCGCGGCCTGAACCAGCGGGGGCTATGCCGGGATTGGCAGGCAATAGGTGACCGTCTGTCCGGTCATCCTGATCTCGCTCGGCTGCTGAGCAAGCAGATCGCCATCGACCTGAAAAGCCGCCTGCCGGGACGGCTCGTCTTTTGCGCCTATCGAGAGGCGACGGGCGGGGAGCGACCGGACGAAACCGAGCCGCGCCGGATCCCGCCCCCGTGCGACTGCCAGCAAGAAGCGGAAAAATCGCGACGGCGCGCCCGCGTCAGTGCGACGACATGGAATAGATCCGACGCCAATTCTGCCGATGGGGCCAGCGTCCAGCTGCCGGCATAATGATGCGCCTTGATCACGTAGAAAGCGGCGCAGGTCAGGCGGGTTTCCGATCCATCGGGTGCGGCCGCTGTCAGGGAGAAGCGCAGCTCCGGCCAGTCGCCAAGCAGCTTGATCAGCGACCAGGCATAAGCGGCACCTCCGATGCGTTTCTTCAATGCCGGATTGTGCCGCGCTACAGCCTGTCCGTCCGGTCCGGCGCTGATGCAGGCGACAAAGGGTCGGTCGTCGCTGGTTACCAGCGGCGCTTCCATCCTTGCCACCTGCCGGTTGAGAAAACCGGCCATGATCTCGCGGGCAAATATTTCCGGATCGCTGGCATAGCCGAGTTCCTTGGCGACCAGATTGACGGTGCCGGCGGGAAATATGCAGAGCGGTTTCGACAGTCCGGCCCTGACCATCGATGCAACCACCAGCCGCAAGGCGCCGTCTCCGCCGGACACGCAGACCAGATCGCATTCCGGGAATATCTCGAACCGCCCGTCAATCTCGGTCCGGCCGACCCGTACCTGCGCCCCACAGGCCTGAAAGGCCCGGGAAAGCACATCCAGCCGGAATTCGTCAAAGGTCCCCGAAGCCGGGTTGTGGATCAGTTCGACAATCATCTCCCGTCCATGCGGTGGATGGTCACGATCCGTCAATGGTCGAGCTGGCGACAGAGGCCGGCGGGTTCAGGCGGAACCGGAGTTAGGCGGGCACCTGCAGCCGTTCCAGCGCCATTTCTTTTGCGGCCTTATAGCCCGCCTTGCCATTGGCGGCGCGCGGCACTTCGTCGACCAGCACCATGGCACGCGGCGCCTTGTAGGCCGCGAGTTTCGAGCGGACATGGTCGTTGAGTTCTGCTTCGTCGAAACTGGCGCCTTCGGCCAGCGAAAGAACCGCCGTTACCTTCTGGCCAAAGCGGTCGTCGGGCAGGCCGACAACCAGACAGTCGTAAACACTGTCATGAGTCTTGAGCGCTTCTTCCACTTCCTCGGGAAAGATTTTCTCGCCGCCGCTGTTGATGCAGGCGGAGCCGCGGCCGAGCAAAGTGATCGAGCCATCAGCCTCGACCGTCGCGAAATCACCGGGGATCGAATAGCGCACACCGTCAAAGGTCTTGAAGGTCGCGGAGCTTTTTTCCTCGTCCTTGTAATAGCCGAGCGGCACCATCCCGCCGTTGCAGATCAGGCCCATTTCACCGGAGCCGGGCGCGACCGGCTTGCCCTCTTCGGTCAGCACCTTGGTTGTCGGGTTCATTTCGAATTTCGCGGTCTGGTCGATATCGATATTTTCCACCGTCGTGATCGATGTCCCCATGCTGCCCTCTGTCGAACCCATGCTGTCGACGATCGCCATATGCGGCAAATGGCCCAGCAGGCCGCGCTTCACTTCGGTCGACCACATCACGCCGGAACTGCCCATCATCTGAAGCGATGATAAATCAAAGCTTTGTCCTGCCGTCTTGGCGTCTTCTAGAGCCGCCAGCATCGGCTTGGCGAAAACATCGCCGACGATGGTGATATCGGTGACTTTCTCGTCCTCGGCCAGTTGCCAGAGCGTTGCCGGATCAAAATGGCTGTTGTCGAACAGCACGACGCAGCCGCCCAGGCTGTGCGGGATCATCGCGCCGATCCACATGCCGGTCCCGTGCATCAGCGGGCAGGCCGGAACCGATCGACCGGTCGCACCGGCAGCGTGGAGTTGCTGGACCAGGGGACCGAAGCTGGACGCATCGGTCGGCGGCTCCATCTCGCGCATTTCAAAGCCTTTGGCGAGCAGGGCGCTGGCAAAGCTCTTGTGATCATACATCACCCCCTTGGGCATGCCGGTGGTACCGCCCGTGTAGAGCATGTAAATATCGTCATTCGACCGTTCTATCGACGGCATTGGCTGCGCGTTTTGCAGGGCCTCTTCATAGGTCACGGCCCCGTCGAGATGCTCGCCCGAACCATCGTCGATTTCGAGGAAGAGTTTGACCTGCTCGAGCTGGTCGCGGATGGCTGCCACGCGCGGTGCAAATTGCGCCTGGAAGACCAGAGCCTCGCTGTCGCTATTGTTGATGACATGGGTCAGCTCCGCCTCGAGATAGCGGTAATTGACATTGACCGGAGTGACGCGGGCCTTGAACGCGCCAAACTGGGTCTCCAGATATTCGGCCGAATTATAGGAATAGATCGAGAGTTTCGCGCCAGGCTCGAGTCCATGGTCGGCCAGTATCTGTGCGACACGGGCGGCCCGATCTTCATATTCGGCCCAGCTATAACGCTTGTCGCCATCGACGATTGCCGGCTTGTCGGGAATTGCCGCAGCAATATTTTCCCAGATATCTGCCATCTGCCAGGTCATGCGATTCTCTCCTTATTTTTCGGAGAGAATAGCCAGATTGCAGCCATGTGCAACCAGATCACGGCGTCAGAATTCGATTGAAGCGGTCTATGGTTGCGGGCGTGCGGCGAGCTCGGCGAGAATCGCGTCGCTATGCTCGCCCAGTGCCGGGCTGGGGCCGCAGGGGGCGAGCTTGGTACCGCCAAAGCGGGCCGGCGCGCTGACATGCTGGACCGCGCCGAGCAGCGGATGTTCTGTCTGTTCGAATATGCCGATCGCAACGGCCTGCTGGTGGGCGGGCAGGTCTTCGAGCGCCAGGCAGGGGGCGGCCGGCACATCATGTTCGGCGAGACCGGCGACCATTTCGGCGCTGGTCAGGTCGGGCTTCTGCGCGGCGATGATCGAGGCAAGCTCCGCCATATGGACGCTGCGGTTGGCCATGCCCTGATATTTTTCTTCCGTCTTCAGATCCGGACGACCGACGATATCGAAGATCGCCGCCCAGTGATCGTCGGTCATCGCGGCGTAGGCGATGGCTCCGTCGGTCGAGCGAAGCGGCAATTGATAATAGTCGGCAAAGGGCGCGCCGTGGGTTACGTCGTCGGCCTGCAGCGTGAGGTGCATGCCGCCGTCGGGCCAGAGAAAGGCAATGCAGCTTTCCAGCATCGACAGATCGATATGCTGGCCGCCGACACCGCGTTCGCGGGCGAACAGGGCGGCGGTGATCGCCTGCGCGGCAGTATAGGCGGTGATCTTGTCGCAGATCAGTGTTTTGACATAGGCAAAGCTGTCGGGATGGCCCTGCAGGGTCATGAAGCCGGCCATTGCCTGCATCACATGGTCATAGGCCGGGCGGCCGGAGAGGGGACCTTCATGGCCAAAGCCGGTGATCGCGCAATAGACGAGCTCCGGCTTCTCCTGGCGCAGCGCCTCGCTGCCCAGGCCGAGCCGGTCCATCACACCGGGCCGGTAATTGTGGATCACGACATCGGCGGAAAGGCAGAGCTGGCGGGCATGAGCGACACCCTCGGCGGTCTTGAGATCGAGGGTGATCGAGCGCTTGGCCTGATTGCAATTGTGGAACAGACCGGAGATGCCACCCTTCTGGCTGCCAAGCCAGCGCATCGGATCGCCAATTCCCGGCGGCTCCACCTTGATCACATCTGCGCCCTGCTGGGCGAACATCATTGTCGCCAGCGAGGCGGTGATCATGGTGGAAAATTCGACGACCTTGATCCCGGCCAGGGGCTGTGTTGCTTCTGTCATGCGATCCTCAATCCCGACCCTGTCTCTGCAGAGCGCGCCCGACCATATGGCGCAACCCGAACTTCGACAAGCTCAGGATGGATAGGACATCGTCATTCGCCGAGATTGGTGGTCAGTCTCTCATAAGCGGTGAGGAAATCTTCCTTGAATCCCTGCACCACCTGACCTGCGGTCATCTGTTCGTTCATCAGTCCGACGCCTTGCCCGACCCAATAGGTGGCGAGATCCTTGGCGCCCTGATTGTCGCCCTGGCTCAGCTTGTCGAGCACCCGCAGCGGCGGTTCGGCGACCAGCGACTGCAATGGCATGGGGAGGGGCGAGGGCGCATCTTCCGACTCCCAGGCATCGGTCCAGGGCGAGCGCAATTGGCGCGACGGTTTGCCGGTGCGCGAGCGCGCCCGGACCGTGTCGCGTGACGTGGCAGCGAGCATCTTCTCTTTCACGATCGGGTTTGTTTCTGCTTCGACCGTGGTCAGCCAGACCGATCCGCACCAGACGCCGCTCGCGCCCATCGCCATCGCGGCGGCCATCTGCGCGCCGGTGGCAATGCCGCCGGCCGCGAGCACCGGCGTATCGTCGCCAATCTGGGCCAGCGCGTTGCAGACCTCGGGAATCAGCACCAGGGTCGAGATATCGCCGGTATGGCCACCCGCTTCGCCGCCGACCGCTATGATGATATCGACACCGGCAGCGACCTGACTCATCGCATGGTCGCGTGTCCCGACCAGAGCGGCGACCGGAACATTATGGCTCTGTCCCATTTCCAGCATCACCTGCGGCGGGATACCCAGGGCATTGGCGATGAGTTTGATCGGATGGCGGAAGGCGACTTCCAGTATCGCTTCTGCGGTGCCGCCGCGCAGATTGTCGGTAAAGGCAACCTGTTCGCGGCGCACCGCTTCGATATCCTCGGAACTGCGCTGCGGATCGACGCCATGACGCTGCATGATATCATCGGTGAACTGCTTGTGCCGGTCGGGAATCGACGCGAGAACGGCTTCCGGGTCCGGCTGTTCGCCCTTGCCCTCGACCTTGTTGGGGACGATGATATCCAGACCATAAGGCTTTCCGTCGACATGATCGTCGATCCAGCTGAGCTCCTCCTCCAGCGTCTCCGGCGAGCAATTGACGCCGCCGAAAACGCCCATGCCGCCGGCTCTCGAAACCGCCGCGACAACATCGCGACAATGGGAGAAAGCGACCAGCGGAAATTCGATGCCGAGCATGTCGCAGATTTATTGTTCATTGGTGGGTCTCTCCGTTCGTGCTGAGCTTGTCGAAGCATGAGTGTGCGTGGCCTGCCCTTCGACAGGCTCAGGGCGAACGGTCGCCATCATGCCTCGTCGCTTTCTTCATCCGCGATAATCTCCATAATCAGATCATCCGCCGCAATCTGCTTGCCAGCTATCGCAGCAATAGTTTCCACCGTGCCGTCAATCTCGGCGAGAATCTCGTGCTGCATCTTCATCGCCTCGAGCACAGCGAGCTTGTCGCCCTTGGCCACCCGCGCGCCGGTTTCGACCAATATCTCGAGCAACAGCCCGTGCATCGGCGCGACCACGGTGCCCCCGCCGCCCGCATCTTCCATGGCGCTGAGGCCGGTCAGGTCGGTTACGGTCAATGACCGCTTGGGCAGCGCCAGATAGAGGGTGCGATGGTCGTCAAAATAGATCGTCTCGACCGTACGGCCGTTGACTCGCAATTTCGCCCGGTCTGCGGACAGGCTGATCAGCTCAATCGTGGCCGTTTCCTCACCGGAGCTGACCCGGTAATGGCCGGGCTTGTCGACATGGACATGGATGGTCTGGGCATCCTCGCCATCGGCATATTGGGTGACCGTTTCCAGCGTGCCGGTGTTCGACCAGTCGAGCATTTCCGGATTGACGTTGAGCGCGAGCTTGTGCGCCGCCTGCTGCCGCAGCTTGTGGTGGATAACAGCGGCGATGGCATAAGAAGCGAAATCATGCGCGCCTAGGTCGACTCCGTCTTCGCCGTAATTTTCGGCAATGAAGGCGGTGGTGGCCTCGCCCTTCACGAAGTCCGGCTTGTCCAGCGCATCGATCAGGAAATCGCGGTTGGTCTTGGGACCAAATAGCGCGGTTTCCGAGAGTGCCTTGATCATCCGGCGACGGGCTTCGTCGCGGGTGGCGCCATGGGTGATGATCTTGGCGACCATGGAATCGTAAAAGGGCGAAACCTCGCCGCCGCTTTCGATGCCGCTGTCGATCCGCGACAGGGTGGAGGGTTTCCACAGATGGACCGGGCCGGTGCTGGGCAGGAAATCATCCGCCGGATCCTCGGCATAGAGCCGGACTTCCATGGCATGGCCGGTGAGCGTGATGTCCGCTTGTTCCAGCCCCAGCAAATCGCCCGCCGCAACTTTCAGCTGCAGTGCCACCAGATCGAGGCCGGTCACTTCCTCGGTCACCGGATGTTCGACCTGCAGCCGCGTGTTCATTTCGAGAAAATAGAAGCTGCCCGACTGGTCGAGCAGAAATTCCACTGTGCCGGCGCCGACATAATCGACGGCCTTGGCGGCTTCGACAGCCGCCGCGCCCATTTGTTCGCGCAGGTCTGGCGTCATGACGGGACAAGGCGCTTCCTCAATCACCTTCTGGTGGCGACGCTGGACCGAACAGTCGCGCTCGCCGAGATGGATGGTGTTGCCGTGGCTGTCGGCAAAGACCTGGATCTCGACATGGCGTGGTTTGATGATCGCCTTTTCGAGGATCAGCTCGCCATTGCCAAAGGCATTCTCCGCCTCGGACCGCGCCAGCTTGATCGCATTGGGTACATCTTTCAGATCATGGACCAGCCGCATGCCGCGACCGCCGCCACCAGCGGCCGCCTTAACCATCAACGGCACCCCGATCGTCTTTGCTTCGGCAACCAGCCGCTCGTCCGACTGATCGTCATCCTGATAACCGGGCACGCAAGGCACGCCAGCAGCGATCATCGCGCGTTTCGATCGGGCCTTGTCGCCCATCACATCAATTGCTTTTTCCGGCGGCCCAACGAAGATGATATTGGCGTCCGCGCAGGCCTTGGAAAAGGCTGCGTTCTCCGAGAGAAAGCCATAGCCTGGATGGATCGCATCCGCGCTGGTGTCCTTTGCCGCCTGGATGATCTTGTCGATCTGCAGATAGGATTCGTTGACCGGGGCCGGACCGATATGCACGGCATCGTCCGCCATTTTGACATGGGGCGCGTCAGCGTCAGCGTCGGAATAGACGGCGACGGTGCGCATGCCCTGCGTCTTGGCGGTGCGCATCACCCGGCAGGCGATTTCGCCACGGTTGGCGACCAGGAGAGTGTTGATTCGGGTCATTTGTAAACCTCGTCATGCTGAACTGGTTTCAGCATCTCGTGAGATGATGAACGGGAAAGGTCCTGAAACAAGTTCAGGATGACGATTATGCAGAGGCGCTGATTTCTCATTCCGGTTTCACCACCCAATTGGCTTGCGCTTCTCGAAGAAGCTGGCGACGCCTTCCTTGGCTTCGTCGCTGACCATGCGATCGGCAAAATTCTCCGCGGCCAGTCGGATCACTTCGTGGCGCGGTTTTCCGGCAATCTGTCCAAGCAGTTCTTTGGTCGCGGCCACCGCACCCGGAGCTGCGCCCAGCACTTGTTTGCGAAGCTGCATTTCGATCGCCTCAAGGCCCGCCACATCATCGGCAATGAAATCTGCAAAACCTAGCTTGTGGGCTTCCGCTCCGTCAAAACGCGCAGCGGTCAGCATCAAGCGGCGGCCGGTGGCATAGCCGAGCTTCTGGATCACGAAGGGCGAAATCTGGGCCGGTGAAACGCCTATGGCGGTCTCGGTCATTGCAAAGCGTGCGCCGCTTTCGCAAATCACGACATCGGCGCAGCAGCTCAGACCAAAGCCGCCCGCCATCGCTGCGCCCTCGATCAACACGATCACGACTTGGGGAGCGCTGTTCACCAGGTCGAAAATCTCCGCTGCGCCGCTCGACATCTTGATGATCGCCGCGCGGTCGCCGCTCTTCTGGAAATTCTCTTTGAAATTCTTGAGATCCGCTCCGGCGCAAAAGACACCGCCGCGGCCCCGCAGGGTGATCCCGCGTACTGCACGATCGTCGCGAACGCTTTTCAGCACACTGGCCAGTTCCGCCACCAGCGCGTCGCTCAGCGCGTTGCGATTTTCGGGCTGGTTGAACCAGATGGTGAGCCAGCCCTGTTTGAGTTCGAGTTCGAGGGTTTCGGTTTCTGGAAATTTGCTCATAGCCTGTATCCCGTTCTTTGCTCCGGCCCCCGAGCCGGAGCCCTGGCGTTGGCAGCGTTGCGCCGCGAGAGCTCCGCATCAAGTGCGGAGCACGGCATGAATGTCGCCACGACGCTCATATCCGCGCTACTCCGAAAGCATTGGGATGCAGCGTCCGGTTCTGCGCCTCGAAGATCGTCTCCAGCGCAAAGCCCAGCACCTTGCGCGTATCGCGCGGATCAATCACGCCATTGTCGAGCACGCGGCCGGATGTGAAGAAGGCGCTTTCCTGCGCTTCGAAAATATCCTTGATCCGCTGTTCCTGCTTGGCGATCGCGTCTTCATCGGGCTCCACGCCCTTGCGCTTCGCCTGCACCCGGGCGACATGGCTCATCGTGTTGGCCGCCGAAGCGCCCGCCATAACGCCGGTTTTTGCATTGGGCCAGCTGAACAGGAAATCGGGCTCGAAGGCGGTGCCGCTCATGCCGTAATTGCCCGCGCCAAAGCTCGCCCCGATATAGAGCGCAAGTTTCGGGACCCGGACGTTGGATACGGCCTGGATCATCTTGCTACCCAGCTTGATCATGCCCTTATGCTCGGACTCTGTCCCGACAATATAGCCGGTGGTATTGTTGAGAAAGATGATCGGCAGCTCGGACTGGTCACACAGTTGGAAGAAATGCGTGGCCTTGGCCGCCGCTTCCGGATCGAACGGGCCGTTGTTGCCAATCAGGCCGACCGCATGGCCCATGATGCTCGCCTGCATGCAGACCGTGCCGGGGCCATAGCGCGGTTTGAATTCCTCGAAATCAGAACCGTCGACAATCCGCGCCGCGACTTCGCGGACATCATAGGGGATGGTATAATCTGTCGGCACTACACCGGCGATCTCGTCGATATCATAGACCGGTTCTTCATAATCATTGCGACGGATTGGCGTGGTATTCTTGTTCCAGTCGAGGCGGGCCATGGTCTCGCGCGCAATGGCTATGCCGTGGGCATCATCATCGGCGAGATATTCGACACTGCCCGTCGTCGAAGCATGCATTTCGGTGCCACCCAGTTCGCGGTCATCAGCCACCTCTCCGGTCGCCGCGTGCACCAGCGCCGCACCGCCCAGCGCCGCCATGCCGTTGTCGCGAACACCAATCACATAGTCGGACATGCCCGGCATATAGGCGCCGCCTGCGGTCGAAGGACCGTGCAACACCACCATCGTCGGGATACCCGCTGCGCTTAGCCAGGCGAGATTGCGGAACAGCATGCCGCCATGGGCCCAAAGCTCGACCTTATATTCCATCAGATTGGCGCCCGCGCTTTCGACCAGATGGATGAACGGCAGTTTGAGATCCTGCGCTATTTTCTGCGCGCCCTTGCTGGCATCCCAGCCTCCGGTTGTCGCCGCGCCAGCGCGGATGCCGCTGTCATCGACCCAGATCATGCAGCGCACGCCTTTGACAAAGCCGATCCCCAATATCACGCTGCCGCCGGGAATACTGGTGTCGGGATTGCTGTCCTCGACCAGATAATTGGCCATATTATAAAGCTGCAGCCACGGCATGCCGGGGTCGAGCAGGCGTTTCAGTCTCTCGTGCGGCGTCAGCTGGCCACGCTTTTCAAAGGTCGGTCGCCGTTTTTCCGATGCTTCCACCGCGCGTTTTTCCAGCGACCGCAAATGATCGATTAGCGCCAGCATATCCTTGCGATTCTGGGCAAAGCTTTCCGAACCGGTGGCGATCTTGGATTTGAACTGGGGCATTGGTGCAGCGCCTCTTTCCGATTTTACCGAGCGGACCATTCGCTATTTGACACGGCGAGTCCGCAAAGGCTATTTGAATAGCACTCGGTATTTCCGAGTCAAGCTCAATAGAGGACAGAATTTGGCAACCAAGGCGGTCAATCCGGAAACCCGGCGGAGCAAGCTGGAGCGCAAGGAACGGGCGATTCTTGATGCCGCCCGCGCCGTTTTTGTCGAGCATGGTTTCGACGGTGCGCGGGTATCCGAAATAGCGCGCCGGGCGCAGATCGGTGAAGGCACGATCTACAGCTATTATGAATCGAAGGCCGAGCTGATGCTCGCGGTGTTGCAGCAATTCTGGGACGGGCTGACCCGGGAAGCCGAAGCGGTCATGGCGTCAGTCGCCGCAGACGGCTTTTTCGACCGTTTGCGGGCGCTGGCGCAATATCATCTGAATATCCTGATCGTGAACGCCGACTTCATCAATCTCAGCTTTGCGCTCCGGCGCAACAACAGCGAGGTCAGCGTCTCGCGCGATCATCTGCGGCAATATGTCGCGGTCTTTGACCGGCTGTTCCTACGCGGCCAGGATCGTGGAGAATTGCGGCAGGATGCCGTGCTTTGGCAGGCGCGTGATATATTCTACGGCAGTCTGGAATATAGCGGGCGGTCCATCGAAATGACCCTGGACGCAGATCACAAGGCCCGCGAGCAGGCGCCGGTTGTGGAGCA
The DNA here is from genome assembly GCF_013265645.1 of Sphingopyxis sp. BSNA05. NCBI lineage: Bacteria > Pseudomonadati > Pseudomonadota > Alphaproteobacteria > Sphingomonadales > Sphingopyxidaceae > Sphingopyxis > Sphingopyxis sp. BSNA05. The sequence goes on from NZ_PYIA01000101.1 coordinate 62,538, forward strand.
GATGGTGGCGCTGTTCCGGTCGCATTACGGCACGGTTGATGGCAGCGGCGGCGCGGAGAATGCAACAATCGACAAGCTGGCGCAAAAGCTCGACCGGCTTTCCGACAAGATCGATACGCTTTCAAAACGCCGTTCGTAGCAGGCAAAAAAGAGCCCCCGAAGGAGCTCTTTCTTATATCATTCTGGTCAGACTTAAGCTGCCTGGTAGAAGCTCTCGCCCTTGTCCGCTTTCTCGCGGAAGCTCATCGGCGGTTTGAACCGTTCGCCATATTTCTGCGCGAGATTGTCGGCGATGCGGACGAAATTGTCGACGCCCATCGTGTCGACATGGCTCATCGGACCGCCGGTCCAGGGCGCAAAGCCCCAGCCAAAGATCGCGCCGAGATCGGCGGATTGCGGGTCGGAGACGACGCCCTCGTCGAAACATTGCGCAGTGGCGATCAGCTGGATGAACATCAAACGCTGCTTGACCTCTTCGACATCCGGCTGTTCTTCAGCCAGCGGGAAATGGTCGGCAAGGCCGGGCCACAATTTCTTCGAACCGTCTTCGGCATATTCGTAGAAACCACCGCCAAAACGCCGGCCACGCCGGTCGATCTTGTTGACCATGATCTCCATCAGCTCTTCGGTACCGCTCGGAACATAGGCGTCGCCCATTTCTTCCTTGGTCGAGGTCATGATGTCATAGCCGAGCTGCAGGGTTGTTTCATCGACCACGGCGAGCGGACCGATCGGCATGCCCATGGCGATGGCGGCATTTTCAATCAGCGCCGGCTTCACGCCTTCGGCGACCATCAGCATCGCTTCATTGGCATAAGGCGGGAAGACGCGGTTGGTGTAGAAGCCGCGGACATCCTTGACGACGATCGGAACCTTGCGGATCTTTGCGTTATAATCGAGGGCAACGGCCAGAGCCTTGTCGCCGGTTTCGGCGCCAGGGATGATTTCCAGCAACGGCATTTTCTCGACCGGCGAGAAGAAGTGCATGCCGATAAACTGGTCGGGCCGTTCGCTGTTCTTGGCGAGGCCGGTGATCGGGAGGGTCGAGGTGTTGGATGCAAAGACCACATCCTTGCCGATAACCGCTTCGGTTTTCTTGATCACGTCGGCTTTGACATCGGGCCGTTCGAACACTGCCTCGATGATCAGGTCGACATCTTTCAGATCGTCATAATTGTCGGTCGGGGTGATCCGCGCCATGAAGGCGTCGGCCTTTTCCTGCGTCATCTTGCCGCGCTTCACGCCTTTGTCGACGATCTTCTGGCTGTAATCGATGGCCTTTTGCGCCTCATCCATATTGCGGTCGAGGACGATGACATTCATGCCGCCCTTGGCCGTGACATGGGTGATGCCCGATCCCATCAGGCCGGCACCCAGAACGCCGACCGTCTTGAGATCGGAGGGCGGAACGCCTTTCGGACGCGCCGCGCCTTTTTCCGCTGCCTGCTTGTTGATGAACAGGGTGCGGATCATATTCTTGGCTTGTGGGCCGGCGAGCAGCTTGGTGAAATATTTGCTCTCGACGCGCAAGGCGGTGTCGATCGGCAACATCGAACCTTCATAGAGGCAGGACAGGATCGCCTTGACCGCTTCGAAATTGCCCTTGCTCTGCTTCAGCGCGATGGCCGAGGAACCGAGGTAAAGTGGCACAGCGCGGGGATCCATCGATCCTGCGCCACCGGGGAATTTATAGCCCTTCTTGTCCCATGGCGCGGTCGCCTTGGGATTGGCCTTGACCCATGCTTTGGCCTTGGCAACGACTTCGTCCGCCGGGACGACTTCATCGACGATCTTCTGCGCGAGCGCAGCCTGCGGGTTCATCGGCTGACCGGTCATGATCGCCATGCCTGCTGCCTGAAGTCCTGCGAGACGTGGCAGACGCTGCGTGCCGCCGCCGCCGGGCAGCAGGCCAACCTGCACTTCGGGCAGGCCGAGCTGGATTTTCGGATGGTCGGCGCACACACGATAATGGCAGGCGAGTGCCAGTTCCAGACCACCGCCGAGGGCGAGGCCGTTCAGCGCGCAGGCCACCGGCTTGGCGTGGGCGGTGCCCTTGAGCAGTTCCTTCGCCGTATGGCCGCCGGTTTCCATGCGGCGCAACATGCCGTTCAGTTCCCATGCGCTTTCAAAAGCTTCGGCCATGCTGTCGGCTTTCGATGCGCCGAGCATGTTGAGATCGGCACCGGCGAGGAAGCCGGATTTCTTGCCCGATGTAATCACCGCGCCCTTGATCGCGTCATCGCTGATCAGCTCTTCGGTGAATCCCTTGAAATCGGCGATCAGCGCCTGGTTCCAGACATTCATCGACTGACCGGGCAGGTCGATGGTGACGAGGGCGATGCCGTCGCTGTCGATATCGACGGTAAATGTTTCGTAGCTCATATTCTGTTCCTTACTATCTCATCCTGTGCTCCGCCGCTCGGGCGGAGGACGAAAATCAGTTCACGCGCTCGATAATCGTGGCAATACCCATGCCGCCGCCGATGCACAGCGTCGAAAGGGCGGTGGACTTGCCGGAGCGTTCGAGCTCGTCAAGCGCGGTGCCGAGGATCATCGCGCCGGTTGCGCCGAGCGGGTGGCCCATGGCGATCGCGCCGCCGTTGACGTTGATATCGCTATGGTCGACATTCATCGCGTCCATGAAGCGCAGGACGACGGCAGCAAAGGCTTCGTTCAGTTCCCACAGATCGATGTCCTTCGCGGTCATGCCAGCGCGATCGAGCGCCTTTTTCGCGGCAAATTCCGGACCGGTGAGCATGATTGTCGGTTCCGAACCGATGGACGCCATCGAAATGATGCGGGCGCGTGGCTTGAGACCGTATTTCTCGCCGGCCATTGCGTTTCCGATCAATACGGCGGCCGAACCGTCGACGATGCCGGAGCTGTTGCCCGCGTGATGGACATGGTTGATCTTCTCGATCTCGGCATGTTTGAGAATCGCAACATCGTCAAAGCCGGGCATCTGTTCGCCCATCATCTGGAATGCGGGGCCGAGGGCACCGAGCGACTGCATATCGGTTTCGGGGCGCATCAGTTCGTCATGGTCGAGCACGACTTCACCAATCACGTCGCGGATCGGCAGGATCGATTTGGCGAAGCGTTTCTCGTCCCACGCCTTGGCAGCGCGTTTCTGGCTTTCGACGGCATAGGCGTCGACATCATCGCGGCTATAGCCATATTTGGTAGCGATCAGATCGGCGGAAATGCCCTGCGGCACGAAATATTCCTGAAAGACGAGAGTCGGGTCGGCCATGCCGCCGAGACCGTCGCTGCCCATCGGGATTCGGGACATGGATTCGATGCCGCCGCCGACGGCCAGATCGGTTTCGCCGGAGCAGACCTTGCCCGCCGCGATATTCACCGCTTCGAGACCGGACCCGCAGAAGCGGTTGACCTGGATTGCCGAGGTGGTGTCGGCATAGCCGGCTTTCAGTGCCGCCATGCGGCTGATGACCGCACCTTGCTCGCCCACAGGAGAGACGCAGCCAAAGGCGATGTCTTCGACTTCATGGCCCTCGAGTTCGTTGCGGTCGTTGATCGATGCCAGCACCTGGGCCGACAGATCGAGAGCGGTGATTTCATGCAGGGCGCCGTCATTGCGGCCCTTGCCGCGCGGGGATCGCACTGCGTCATAGATAAAGGCTTCGGTCATTGGGGTTCCTCTCGCTGGAAGAATTGAAAGAATATTGCGCAATGCTAATGGTGCGCTGCAGCACAGTCAAGCAGTTTACGTAAACGTCAAGATCAAGCGATAGTTAACGGACTGACAAAATATGCGCTCTAACCGTATAATAAGATGTACTAGTCTAACTTTTCATCGAGGAAACGAGATGCTACAGCTTATCTATGGTGGAGAGAAGCGGCGATAAAAACAAGACAATCGTAGCAAATTTATTGTATACGTGGATGAAAGTGGTGACCATTCACTTGATAAAATAGATAACAAGTATCCGGTATTTGTCTTGGCATTCTGCGTTTTTTATCAGGATAATTATGTTCGAAATGTTGTGTCCGCAGTTGAGCGGCTGAAGTTCGACAAATTTGGGCATGACATTGTTATATTGCACGAACGAGATATCAGAAAAGAATTGGGAGTTTTCAAGTTCCGTAACCGATTTGATAAGAATCAGTTTATGGACAGGCTTACTGGAGTTATCGACGACAATAACTTCATTCTCATTTCATGTCTGATCGATAAACGAAAAATTAGCGCAGATGAGAAGGAGCAGTCTAATCCATATCACGTAGCGCTTGGGTTTTGCCTAGAAACACTTGCAGACCTGCTGACCGAGAAAGGCCAAGAGGATTATGAAACTCACATTGTCTTCGAAAAAGAGGTAGAAAGGAAGATGAAGAGCTTGAACTAGAGTTTCGTAGAATATGCGCTGGGTCAAACACGGGTGGAAGGAGGCTGCCCTTCAAAATCATTTTTGCTGATAAGAAGGTTAATTCCGCCGGCCTACAACTCGCTGATTTAGTGGCTCGACCAATCGGTATCCACTATATCCGGCCCAACCAGCCTAACCGAGCGTTTGAAGTTTTAAAGACAAAGTTCTTTTGCAGTGGCGGTCGGGATAATTTAGGCAACGGATATGAAGGCTGGGGGTTAAAGATATATCCAGGATAAAAAGCGAAAAGCCCCGGTGACTCTCACCGAGGCTATAACGCCGACCGGGTTCTCCCAATCCACTTGACAAATTTATTAACATATGACTCAAATGATATCAATCATTCTCTTTCGAGTCGCTGAGAAAAAATTCTGTAGAACTATCGTCCAAGATAAATTTGTTCATTCCAGAATGCTCTGATATTTCTGGCTGAAAACGTCGCGGCCGATGATGTAGCGCATGATCTCGCTGGAGCCGGCGTAGATGCGGCTCATCCGGGCGTCGGTGAAGATCCGGCTGATTTCATATTCCTTCATATAGCCGGCACCGCCATGCAGCTGCAGCCCGAGATCGGCCATTTCCCACTCGATCTCGCTGCCGAGCATCTTGCCCTTGGCGGCCATATTGGCGGTCAGCCCGCCCTGGTTGTGGATGTCGATACAATGGTCGACATAGACCTGGAACATGTCAATTTTTGCGTCCATTTCGGCCATTTTGAACTGGGTATTCTGCATATCCGACAATTTTTGCCGAAAACATCCCGTTCCATGACAAATTCACGCGTCACGTCAAAAGCGCGCCGCGCCGATGCGGCATAGCCGACCATCCCGATCAGCCGCTCCTCGGCCAGCCCTTCCATCAGATGGATGAAGCCCTTGCCCGGCGTGCCCAGCGTATTTTCCTTGGGGATTTTGACATTGTTGAAAAACAGCTCGGCTGTGTCCTGCGCGTGGAGGCCGATCTTCTCCAGATTCTGTCCGCGCTCGAAGCCTTCCATGCCGCGCTCGACGATCAGCAGCACCATCGCGTGCTTGTCATCGACCCCGTCGATCTTGGCCGCGACGACGACCACGTCCGCGTTGATGCCGTTGGAGATATAGGTTTTCGATCCGTTGAGCAGCCAGTGATCGCCCATATCTTTTGCCATGGATTTCATGCCGGAAAGATCGCTGCCGGCACCCGGTTCGGTCATTGCAACGGCCAGGATCGTCTCGCCGCTTACGCATTTCGGCAGGAAGCGCTCGCGCTGTTCTTCATTGCCGATATTCTGCAAATAGGGTCCGACCAGCCGGCTGTGCAGCGTATTATACCATTCGGCGCAGCCGCCCGTACGGTTTCCTCGATGATGATCTGCTCGTAGCGGAAATCATTGTCGCCCATGCCGCCATATTTCTCGTCCGGCCAGATCATCAGAAAGCCCTGGTCGCCCGCCTTCTTGAATATCTCGCGGTCAACGATCCCGGCTTCGCGGAATTCGTCCATCCGGGGGGCGACTTCGTCGGCGAGGAAGCGGCGATAGGCATCGCGGAACATATGCTGTTCTTCGGTAAATTGGCGCATGGGATAATCCTTTGGTCGGTGGAGAGGGGAGCGCGCTCGAGGCCCGCTCGTTGCAACCGGTCATAATGTCGCAAATTTAATCGGTCAATTAAGAAACAATTCTGTTGCAAAAGTCCGTTGCAATTGCCCTCCAACCCTCGTTATGGCGTCCTTGTGAAACAGACAAAGAAACCGTTCATTCTTGGCATTGGTGGTACCACCAGTCCGTCCTCCTCGACCGAAGTCGCGCTGGCAATTTCCCTGCAGGCAGCCGAGGCGGCCGGAGCAGAAACCGAATTGTTCGGTTCGGACCGTCTGATGGCGTTGCCGCATTATCGGTCGGATCCGGCCGGTCTGAACCAGACCGGCAAGGACCTTGTCGAGCTGGTACGCCGCGCCGACGGTTTTCTGATTTCGAGTCCGGGCTATCATGGCACCATCTCGGGTCTGGTTAAAACGCGATAGACTATATCGAGGAAACATCGACCGATGATCGGGTCTATCTGGATGGCTTGCCCATCGGACTGATCGTGACGGCTTACGGCTGGCAGGCGGTGGGCAGCACCCTTGCCGCGTTGCGTTCGATCGTCCACGCCCTGCGTGGCTGGCCGACTCCGCTGGGTGTCGGGATCAATGCCTCGGGTGGGATATTCAGCCAAGGGATCTGCACCGACGAATCAGTGAATGACCAACTGAAAATGGTTGCCCAGCAAGTGATGCTGCGGGCTGAAGCGCGCTAGAGCCACCTTGGCGACCCAGTGCCCGCAAGCACCGGGCGCCTGTCAAATCCGGTCTGAATTTTGCCGAGCCTTCGGCCCCAAATGGCTGCGCGGTAGAGGCTGTAGCATTTCCCCGTTGGCGGCGGAGCAGGCCGCAATGAAAAACGGCGGCGCTTTGCAGCACCGCCGTTTTCCTTTGTCCTGTGGACCGGTGCAATGATCGATCACACCGGGCCGGAGAGCTTTCCGGCTTAGTAGCCGAAGATCAGCGAGATGCTAGCGGCGCGTGGAGCACCGATCTGCACGAACGGCGAGTTGCCGTCGAGGTCGCCGCCAAAGCCGCCGACATAGAGTTCGTCGAACAGATTGGTCACGTTCAGCTGAAGCGCAACATCGTCACCGAACGGGTTCTGCGTGATCGTCCAGCGCAGGTCGAGGTCGACCAGCGTGTAGCCACCGACAGAGCGTTCGTTGGTGTCATTCACCCAGCGTTTGCCGGTGTGCTTGACCTGGGCACCCAGTTCAAAGTCACCAAACCGCTGCTGCACACGGGCGCCAACGGTCCACAGCGGAGCGCCACTCTCGTTCTTGCCTGCGGTCAGGGCGAAGATCGGATCGCCAATAGCGGTACATTGCGCAACGCCATCGGTCAGATCGTCTGCGGTGCAATTGCCGGTCTGGACATTGTCCTTGATTTCCGACTCGTTGATCGAACCGAAGAGATAAACCATTGTGTCGCGTGTGGGTGTCCATGCGATCGAACCATCCAGACCATATTTGTCGACGCGACCCAGATTCCGGAAGATTGTTTCTTCCAGAAGCGGGTTATAGGCCGAGGCCAGACGGTTGTTGTAGCGCGTGAACCAGCCAGCGAACTGGGCCTGGATATTACCGGTCTGGTAACGCAGTCCGAGATCGAGACTGTCGGTGGTTTCCGGAACCGGCTGTACGCCCGGCGCATCTTCAGGGAAGTAGAGCGAGTCATACAGTGGATCGGTTGCCGGTACCGAGAGGCCCTTGGCATAGTTGGCAAATACCGATGCGCTTCCGAAAGCGTAAGTCAGGCCGACATTCGGCAGAATGTCGTCATATTTATATGTACGCGACGTAGGCAGGGCCGAACCGCTGGCATCGTTGGTCACCGGATCGTACACATATGGGTTTGCTGCTTCATAGGCGGCACTGGTTCCACCAATGCAATCGAGGAAGCCGCTGGCCGAGGTCGTGTAGCAATTCTGGTTCAGCTCGCGCGTGAAAAATGGTGCACGCAGGCCGAGGACCGCAGTGAGGTCACCGAAATTACCGCGATATTCACCGGAAATCTGATGCAGGGTTGCATAAGACTGACGGTCACGCTTGTTGAGTTCGAAGCCGTCAACCGTCACCAAGCCATCGTTGACCGGGAAAACATCGGCGATTTCACCGTTGAGCAGAGCGACCGAAGTCTGGCCCGTCTGACGGTGGTTGGCATCGTCATAAGTATAGGCGAGACGGAAACGGTGGTCCGGGTTGAGCTCATAGGAGAGGTTCGAAATCACGCCAAAACGCCGGGTGCGGGTCTGGCTTGGATCGTGGCCGGTTACTTCGTCAAGCGTATCGCCGTCACCATTGAGATCGCGACCGAAATAATAACGTCCGCGGATGAAGCCGGTCATTTCGACGCCGCCTACGTTGCGGGTCTGCTCGAGCAGCTCTTCGTCACCGCCGCCATTGGCTTTCACATATTGGAAGCTTGGGTCGACCGAGAGCACCAGACCGTCGGTCAATGTGAAGCGCGATGCGCCACGGATATTGCCGGTGTTCGAAGGGTTGTAACGACGGTCAAATTCTGCGCCGCAATTGTTGTCAACCTGGGCGGTGCCGGCTTGTGGCAAGTCGACTGTGCAAGGATAGTTGATATCGTAGAAGCGGTCTGCCTTCGTTGTGGGGAAGCTGTCCAGCGAGAAGGAACCGAAGAAGTTGTTGCGGTTTTCGTTATAGTGACCGGCCACAGCGATGAAGTCGCCGTCGCTGCCGATATCCTGCCAGATACGGCCATTATATTGCTGCTTCTCGACAATGCCGTAATTGTTGAACGGATTGTTGTAGCGCGTGTAGCTTGCCGAAACGAATGCCTTGGTACCGAAACCGGTAAGGTCGCCGGTATCGATCATGCCAAAGCCACGAACATAGAGACGGTCGCGGTTGCCGTTGTCACCTTTTGCAAAGGTGCTGCCGGTTGAAAGCGTGCCGGTGAGCTTGAATTCGTCGCTCGGCTCGCGGGTACGAAGGTTGATCGTGCCACCGACTGCGGAAGCGGTCGGGCTGTCGACGTCGGTTACGCCCAGGTTCACGTTAACCTGCTCGATGATTTCCGAATCGACCTGCTGGTTGGTGTACAGCGCGTAGTTGCCCGAATCGTTGAGTGGCAAACCGTCCAGCGTCTGCGAAATACGGTCGTCGCTGAAACCGCGAATCGTGAACGAGCCGCCGGAAGAACCCCAGGGATCGTTATTCTGGAAGCTGACGCCTGGAACGAGGTTTACGATGTCATTGACCGTCTGGCCCGGGCGCTGGCGCCGGATGATTTCTTCCTCGAGAACCTGTTTCGCCTTTGGCGTGTTGGGAATTTCTACACCGCCAACATCGCTTGATCTGCCGCCGGTGACGATGATGACGTCATTTTCGAAATCCAGCGTACCGGTGGACTGTGCCGCCGCCGGTGTGGCAAAAATGCCTGCTGTAGAAAGGCTGACAACGCTGACAGCCAGAAGATATTTGATTTTCATGATATGATTTCCCCGTTCATGAACCGCATTAAAAAATGGTCTTATGGTGATTGCTGGCAAAATTAATACGCTGCCAGACCAAAGCACGAGCAGCCCTAGGGGCCATTAATGACAGTTTTATCTCAATTGAAACGAGAAATGCCGCAATGCAGCATTTTACTTTTGCAACGCAGCAATCTTGCCCGGCTGAATTGGCGGCAGCCCGGCCCTATCCAGCGTGAGTGGTTCGATTAGCTTACTGATTTTGCACTGATATTTTTGACAGGATCAGGCGAAGCGGCTGTTCATAGTGGGATTGGCACTGTTGCGAATTTATCACGATATCTGCATGTGACTTTGACGGTTCGACATGCAGATCGTGCATCGGCCCCACCTGATTGGCAAATTGTTCGCGCACCGATTGGGCGCTGCGTCCTCTTTCGCGCACGTCGCGTTCGAGCCTGCGGGCAAAGCGGGTGTCGGAATCACATTCGACGAAAATGCTCAGGTCCAGCAGTTCGCGCAGCGGCCGGTGTTGCAGAATCAATATGCCGTCGACCAGAATGACCGGGCGTGATTCGGTGCGCCGGGTTTCCGCCTTCGGCATATGGGTCGGGAAGTCATAGAGCGGCCGATCGATTGCCTGGCCGTTCTTGAGCTGCGCAAGCTGTTCGCACAGATTTTCAAAATCCACTGCGTTGGGGTGATCGAAATTGGGCCCACCCTTGCCTTGCGGCGCATCGCTGAGGCCGAAGAAATAGTCGTCCTGCGGCAGGATGACACACCGATCGGGACCAAGGGCTTCGAACAGCAGCTGCGTCAGGGTCGATTTCCCGGAACAGCTGCCGCCGCTGATGCCAACGACTGTTGCGGTCATGCCAGGCCGATTTCGCGCAGGCGCTGCATCAGATAGTCGTGCGCGGTGATCGGTTCCGGATAGAGGTCCGGATGGGTGTCATCGACGCAGCTCGGCAATGTCTCGATCGAATAATCCGGGCGGAAGTGCAGGAAGAAGGGCATCGAGTAGCGCGAAAAGCCACGCCGCTCCGGTGCCGGGTTGACCACCCGGTGCGTGGTCGAGGGCAGGCGGTTGTTGGTCAGTCGCTGCAGCATGTCGCCGATATTCACCGCCAGCTCGCCGGGCTTCGGGGTCACCGACCGCCACTGGCCGTTGCGGTCGAGTAGTTCCAGGCCAGCTTCTTCGGCGCCGATCAGCAGGGTGATCGTGTTGATATCCTCATGCGCTCCGGCGCGCACCGCTGGCGAATCTTCCGGCACCGGCGGATAGTGGATCAGCCGCATCACTGAATTGCCGTCGCGCACCGTGTCGACGAAGAAATCCGGTGCCAGGCCGAGGAAGCGGGCAATCGCCTCGAGAATGCGCGCGCCGGCCTTGTCGAAGGCGGCAAACATCTCGAGATAGGTTTCCCGGAACCCGTCGAGTTCCTTGGGCCAGATATTGGGTGGCATGAAGGATTCGAACGGGTGGCCGGCCGGCAGGTCGCGACCGATATGCCAGAATTCCTTGAGATCGCTGATACTGCTGTCCTTGGCGCTTTCGGTACCGAACGGCGTATAGCCGCGGGCGCGCCGCCGCCGGGGATATGGTAGGCTCGCTTCACCTCTTCGGGCATAGCGAAAAAGGCGCGTGACATGGCTTCGGCGCGTTCGATCAGATCGTCGGATATGCCATGGTCGGCGACCACCGCGAAGCCCCAGTCTGAAAAGCTGCGGCCGATCTGTTCGGCAAATGCGTCGCTGTCTTCGTCCGCCATGGCGAGCGAAACGGCGGCCAATGTATCCGGGTTCTGGGTCATGCTCTTAAAATGCGCTCTCGTGTTTCTTTGTCAATCGGGATGAATCAGGCCAGCGACAGCAAGATGCCGGCAAGCGCCGCGCTCATCAGATTGGCGAGCGATCCCGCGGCCAGCGCGCGCAGGCCGAGCCGGGCAATCACCGGACGCTGGTTGGGCGCGAGGCCGCCGGTGACGGCAAGCTGGATGGCAATGCTGCTGAAATTGGCGAAACCGCACAGGGCGAAGATGACAATCGCATTGGTCAGCGGCGAGATGCCCGCCTGCATCTTGCCCAGTTCGATGAAGGCAACAAATTCGTTGAGCACGACCTTGGTGCCGAACAGGCCGCCGGCGTTCAGCGCTTCTTCCCAGGGAACGCCGATAAGATACATGATCGGGGCGAATATATAGCCGATCACTTGCTGGAAGCTGAGTTCCGGATAGCCGAACCAGCCGCCGATCCCGCCGAGCAGGCCATTGGCGAGCGCGACCAGAGCGACAAAGGCGAGGACCATCGCACCAACGGCGACCGCCAGCTTCACGCCGGTCTGCGCGCCCATGCCTGCGGCCATGATAATATTGGCGGGCTTCTCGTCCTCATATTCCACCGCGACGACCAGCTCTTCGGGAGCCGGGTCTTCCGGATTGTCGGGCATGATGATTTTGGCCATCAGGATTCCGCCCGGTGCCGACATGAAGGCGGCGGCGAGCAGATAGTCGATGCGAATCCCCATTGCGGCATAAGCGGCGAGGATCGTGCCGGCGACACCGGCCATGCCGACGCTCATTACGGTGAACAGCTGTGATTGCGTGAGGCTGGCGAGATAGGGACGGATGACCAAAGGCGATTCGGACTGGCCGACGAAGATATTGGCGGCGGCACAAAGCGATTCGACCTTGGAAATGCCGGTAATTTTCTGGATGCCGCCGCCGACCCATTTGATGATGAACTGCATGATGCCGAGATAATAGAGAATAGAGATCAGCGCCGAGAAGAAGATGATCACCGGCAGCGCGGCGATCGCAAAACTGTTGCCGCCAATCGACGGGTCGGCGAGCGGGCCGAAGATGAAATTGGTGCCCGCCGATGCATAGCCGAGCAGATTGGACACGCCGAAGGCCATGGCCTCGATGACCCGCTTGCCGGCGGGAATATAGAGTACGATCACAGCGATCCCGGCCTGCAGCGCAAAAGCGGCACCGACCACGCGCAAGCGGATATTTTTCCGCCCGGTCGACAGCGCGAGGGCAATCAGCAGGATCAGAGCCATGCCGGCAATGCTTGTCAGGATCGGTATCATCGGATTCTTCCAGTCACTATTTCATGTCGGGTCTGGTTCACCAGGTAAAGCTGCCGGTTTCAGTGTTGCAGGCAGCGGCGAGCCGGTCGAGACAGTCTTCGATATTGTCGGAGACGATCAGATGCTTGCGCCGCTCGGCCGAGACGAATCCCTGCTGCGACATCGTATCGAGAAAATCGATCAGCGAATCCCAGTAACCGCCGATGTTCAGGATGGCGAAGGGCTTGTTATGATAGCCGAGCGCGTTCCAGCTCCAGGCCTCGAACAATTCGTCCATCGTGCCGACGCCGCCCGGCAGGGCGACAAAGGCATCGGTCAGATCGGTCATCTTGGCTTTGCGCTCGTGCATATTCTGGACGATGTGCAGCTCCGTGACACCGGTATGCGCGACTTCTAGATCCTTCAGCATTTCGGGAATAACACCATGGACGCGGCCGCCCTCGGCAAGCACGGTATCGGCAATAATCCCCATCAGGCCGAGCCTGCCGCCGCCATAGACCAGCTCGACATCGCGCTTCGCCATGGCCTGGCCAAGCAGAACCGTCGATTCGGCATAAGCCGGATCCTGTCCGGCATTGGCACCACAATATACTGCCAGTCTTTGCAAATTATCCCCCGATGACGCGACACGAGGGGCCGCAGTCTGCTGCATTTGATATTCTTTCCCCTATAGAAAAAATCACAGTTGTGACTATTTCTTTTTTTCGCGGCCGATCGCGCTAGGCGGTTGTGATGACCGAAACATCGAAAACCAACCTCATCCCGCGATCCCTGTTTGTCTTTGCCGTGCTCTATGGCGGCATGACCTGTATCGCCGGAATATTGGGCGCGAAGCAGGTCGCGATTGGCCCGCTGGCGGTGGAAGCGGGTATTTTCCCGTTCCTGTTGCTGGTGGTTCTGTCCAGTTCGGTGGCCGAGCTGCATGGCCGGGATGTCGCCAACCGGCTGGTTCGTCTTGGCTTCATTCCGCTGATCACCGCCATCGTCCTGATCCAGATCGTGCTGGCGCTGCCGACCGATCCGGGCATGTACGAACCGGCGAAAGAAGCCTTTCCGATCATATTGGAGCAGGGGGCACGGCTGATGTTCGCCGGGATCATCGCCTATGGCGTGTCGCAGTTTCTCAACGTCTATATCTTCTCCCGGCTGGCGGCGATGAAAGGCCGGATGCTGGCTCTGCGCGCGGCCATTGCCAGCGCCCTGTCCCAGCTTGTCGATACGGTCATCTTCATCACCATCGCCTTTTACGGGGAGCGCCCGATCGGGCAATTGCTGCTGGGTCAGGGGTCGGCGAAAGTGGTCCTGTCCTTCCTGCTGGTGCCTTTCCTGATCGTCTTTTTCGTGAAACTGGGGCAGAGGCTGGACCGCGACTGACCGTGTTTCAGTAAGCCGCTACCTGACTTGCCGGAAGTATTGGTCGGCTTCCGCCAGATCGTCCGGCGTGTCGATATCCGTCAGCAGCCGGTCGCTGCCCGCCACCAGAATCGCATCACGCAGCAGCTTTCGAGCGCCGGTATCGCCCTGCAATTGCAGTAACTCTGCCAGTGCGTCGGTCGGGAAGATCGCCGGTGGCATCGGTTGCTTGCCACGCGCGGATGCGACGGTGCGCGTTCCGTCTGTCTGGTCAAATGCCTCGACCAGTTTTCCGATATGGTCGCGCGTCACAAAGGGCATGTCGGCGAGCATGATGCAAAGACTGCTCGCCCCGGCGTCGATGGCGCAGGCGGCGGCCAGCCGGACAGAGGTCGCCTGACCCTGCGCGGCCTTGTCATTGTCCAGAACTTCGTAACCCATGTCGCGCCAGCCTGCGGCGCAGACATGGTCCCGGGTACCGATCACCAGCTTGCCGACAAAGCCCATTTCCGCGCCGGTCGCGGCTGCGTGCAGGCCAAGCATCCGGTCGCCGAGCAGCGCGCCCAGCTTGTCCTGATCGCCGAACCGGCGGGATTGCCCGGCTGCCAACAGCGCCAGCATCATGCCGGACTTCTTGTTCAATTGGCGGTTACGCTGTCGATATAGGCGATGACCGCCTGTCTTTTTGCCGCGTCGGCAATCGCGCCGGCCACCATCGTCGTACCCGGAATTTTGGCTGCGGGATCGGCGATGAAGCTGTCCAGTTCTGCGGCGGTCCAGGTGATGCCCGAGGCTTTCAGAGCGTCCGAATAGGCAAAATCGGCAACTTCGCCGGCCCCGGCCCCGACAATCCCGAAGAGATTGGGACCGACGCCATTGGGCGCACCTTGCTCGAGTGTATGGCAGGCAGCGCAATTGGCAAAAGCCGCTTTTCCTTCCGCCAGCAATGCATCGGCTGGCGCTTCGGCGGGAGCAGCGGCCGCGGCCGCGCCGGGTTCGCGAACAATGATCTGTTCGACCGGTCCCGGTGCGGGATCGGCGCCACAGGCGGTCAGGACGAGCAGCGAAGACAGAGCGACGGCGCGGATGAATGGCAGCATTTCAGGTCTCCGGTCAGGCAAAATCATGCTTGGCAATGGGCAGTTCGCGGACCCGTTTGCCGGTGGCCGCAAATATCGCGTTGGTGACAGCGGGTGCAATGGGTGGCAGGCTAGGTTCCCCGCCACCGCCCAGACGTTCGTGATCGCCATTGATCAGCGCCACTTCCACCTCCGGCATCTCGTCGATCCGGAGCATCGGATAGTCGTGGAAATTGCTCTGCTGGACCGCGCCGTCCTTGATCGTGATGTCGCCATAAAGCGCAGCGGTCAGGCCGTAGACGATGCCGCTTTCCATCTGGGCGGTAAAGCCGTCGGGATTGACGACAAAGCCGGGATCGGCGGCCACATAGACTTTCGTCACCTTCGGCTTGGGCCCGCTCATGTCGACTTCGGCAACCTGTGCGACAATCGACCCGAAGGACGGCACAAAGGCGATTCCGCGGCCATGTTTTTCGGGCAGAGCGCCACCCCAACCGGACATTTTCGCGGCGGTGTCGAGCACCTTCAGATGGCGCGGCGATCCCGCGAGAAGGTCCCTGCGAAAGGCATAGCCGTCCTTGCCGGCAGCATCGGCCATTTCATCGACAAAGGATTCGATGAAAAAGCCGTGCTGGCTGTGATCGACGGAGCGCCAGGGGCCAAAGCGCAGATGCATTGGCACGTCAACCTTGCGAATCTTGTGACTGGCGATGTTGTAATAAGGCACGGTTGGCGCGTCTGCGGGATCAAACAGATGGGTGTGGATATTGTCCCAGCTGATCAATTTGCCATCCTTGTCGAGCCCGCCCTTGAAGCGACTGGTCGCCGACGGGCGATAATGATCCTGCGCCGTGTCTTCTTCCCGCGACCAGATCATCTTGACCGGATAGCCGGTTGCCTTGGCGATCCGCGTTGCCATGATGATCGCATCATTGTCGGACCGCCGCCCGAAACCGCCGCCGAGATAGGCGTTGTGATAGGTCACATCCTCGAATGGCAGACCAGCGGCATCGGCGGCCGCCTGGCGCGCGTTGACCGGTGCCTGATGGCCCGACCAGACATCGCATTTGCCGTCGCGCACCCAGGCGGTGCAGTTCATCGGCTCCATCGTCGCGTGGGCAAGGAAGGGCACTTTATATTCGGCTTCCACCTTGGTTGCTGCCTCGGCAAAGCCCTTGGCGACATCGCCCGCTTCGGTCTGCATATCGCCGCCATCTTCACCGGCTTCATCGAGAGCGGCGGCATAGCGGGCAAAGATCGCGTCCTGATCAAGGCCATCGCCTTCGGTTTTGCTGTAGCGGGCGTCGATGCTGTTCAGCGCCTGTTGCGCTTGCCAATAGCCGTCGGCGACCACGGCGACAAAATCGCCCATATTGAGGATTTGCAGCACGCCCGGCATGGTTTTGGCGGTAGTCGCATCCATCGATTCCACCGTGGCACCGATGACCGGAGGGGCCTTGACCGCTGCATATTTCATTCCCGGGACATCGGCATCAATGCCGAATATCGCGCTGCCATCGACTTTCGCCGGAATATCGTGGCGGGCCTTGGGCTGGCCCATGATCTTGTAATTGTCCGGTGATTTGAGCTTAGGCTTGGCGGGCAGGCTTTGCTCTGCGGCGGTGCGGGCAAATGCGGCAAAGGGTTCGGACTTGCCGCGCTTGGCATGGATGAGCATGCTGTCTGCCGTGCTGATCTCGCTTTCCGGAACCTGCCATTCGCTCGCCGCTGCCGCCACCAGCATTTCGCGGGCAGCAGCGCCGGCGGTGCGCATCGCGCGCTGGCCGGTGGCGCGCACCGAATAGCTGCCGCCGGTGAACTGCAGACCCATGGCCTGCGCCAGTTCCAATATGCCGCCCGCGACCGTCGGTTCTAGCAGCGCTGGCACCTGCAGATTTGGAAACAGAAAATCGCGGCCGATCGAATCGGATACATATTGCATGTCGGCTGGTGCTTCGAGAATCTGGACCTTTTTCCAGTCGGCATCCATCTCGTCCGCCAACATCTGGGCCAGCGCCGTATGGACGCCCTGCCCCATTTCGACATGCGGGATGACGGCGGTGACGACATTGTCGGTGTCGACCTTGACCCACGCGTTGAGCAGCTGTTCATTCTCGCCATTGGTGAGCAGCGGACCCAGTTCGTCGATCGGATTGCCCTGACGGACAGCAACACCGACGATCAGAGCACCACCGGCTGCGACGCCGGCTCCGATGAACGCGCGTCTTGACCATTTGCCCATGATCTACGCCTCCACTTGTGCGGGTTGATCGATATCGGCGGCGGCCTTGATCGCCTTGCGTATCCGGCCATACATGCCGCAGCGGCAGACATTGCCGGCCATGGCCTCGTCGATCTGCGCGTCGGTCGGCCGGGGATTTTTTCCAGCAGCGCGACAGCCGACATGATCTGGCCGGACTGGCAATAGCCGCATTGCGGAACCTGCGCCTCGATCCAGGCCTGCTGGACCTTGTGCAAGGTGCCGTCCTCGCTGGCGAGGCCCTCGATGGTTGTGATCGTCTTGCCTTCGGCGGCAGAAAGGGGCGTCGAACAGCTGCGCACCGGCACGCCGTCGAGATGGACGGTGCAAGCGCCGCACTGGGCGATGCCGCAACCGAATTTGGTGCCGGGCATGTTCAGATTCTCGCGCACCACCCATAATATAGGCGTCGCCGGGTCGGCATCGACCTCGCGGGCCCGACCGTTGACGTTCAGCTTGATCATGGAATTTTCACCCGATTTTAAATAGCAATATGCAACCTATAGGCCGAAACGGCCCATAAGCCAACAGATCTGTGGGCCGGTACCGGCGGAATTAACGGGGGTCAGGCAAATATGTCGGACAATGCGTCGCTATTGCCGCCCTCCTTCACGATGCGAAGATCGACATAGATCGCAGCAATCCCTGTGCCTTGTATCGCGCCAGTCAGCGTGTTGATGACCAGTCCGACCAGCATGATGGCTATGGGACCGGCAAAGACAAACGGTATCATGAGCATGCCCAATATCATCGAGAGAATGATGTAAACCACGAACAGGAGCACGATCCAGCGCTTGGATCCCTTGGTCAGTTCCGCACTGCGCTTCAGGGAATCGATGATCCCCTTGTCCTCGGCCATCATCACGGGAGAGGCAACAATCCACATCAGCGCCAGAATAAGGCCCGGGATTATCAGCAATATCATGCCGGCCATTATGCCCAAAGTCATCACTATGCCGAGACCGATCAAGGGCAAAAATTTACCGATAGCCTGAGCGATGCAATCGGCCAGGCTGACCGGTTGTCCGTTGAGATCCTTGACCGTGGCGATAATGAACGTGGCCTGCAGCAAAATCGATAATATCATGACCAGCAGCCATCCACCTGCGGATGCGGCAATCAGGGACGGGGAACTGAACATCGCCATCATCGCATCCGGATCACTGCTCGCGGTTGCCGCGCCGGTGGCCAGTTGAACAAGAGCCTGTGGCAGAGCGACAATCAGGAATGACAGCCCGAGAAAAATCAGCGGATTGCGCATGATAACACCAAAAGTGTTGTTCAGGACCCGTCCAATATCCAGATGCTCTGCTGCGTCGGCCATATCATATTCCCCCCTGGTTTCTATATCGAGTCAAGTTGTCATAAATTGCGGCGGAGGTAAAGCGCAACAAAACAGCGATCTTGCCACTTGCCCGATCCGTCGGTTTCTGCGACATCTTCATTGTGGCAAGGGACGTACAAGTAAAGGGTGACAGTAACACCGCGTCGTTCGACCTCGCCTGGAAGGACGTGCGCGCGGATGCGAATGTCCAGTTCACACCGGCCGCTGCACCCGAGCCTCCGGTCATGCCGCAATGGTGGACGGATTTTCTCGACCGGCTGGGCGAAGCGCTCAGGCCCGTTGCAGATGGGTTGGTCGCGGGGTGGCCGGTCATCCGGATATTGCTGCTGCTGCTGCTCGCCGCGGGCGTTCTGACGCTGATCTGGGTCATATTGGCGCCCTATGTCGAGCAATGGAGCAGAAGAAAGCCTGCAGCAGCGGATGAAATCTGGCAGCCCGCCGAAGAGGAAGCTCGCGAATTGCTGGCTGAAGCCGAGGCGTTGGCCGCGATCGGGCAATTTGACCAGGCCGTTCGCCTGTTGCTCCGCCGCAGCATCGCCGATATCAAAAACACCGCCCGGACCTGCTCAGACCATCCAGCACGTCGCGCGAGATCGGGCGTTTTGACAGCCTGCCGGATGCGTCGCGCGCGATGTTCGCGGTGATCGCCGGCCAGGTCGAGCGCGGCCTTTTGCCGCCCTGCCGATCGACGAGAAGGGCTGGCGGGAATCGCGCGATGCCTATGCCGGTTTTGCGCTCAGGGATAGCTGGCAGGCGGCGCCGAGCGGATGAGCGGTCAGGCCAATCCTTTTCAGCGCACGACGATCATGGTCATGTTCGCGGTCAGCTTCGCGGCATTCATTGCCCTGCTCTACGGGTTGGGTCTGGGCGACCCGCTGGCGTCGGGCAAGAATGGCGATGCGCACGGCGCGTCCGACAGCGTCGTCGGGTACCGGGCGCTGGCCAATCTGCTCGAAAAGACGGGCGTGCCGGTGCAATATTCGCGTTCCCCGTCGGGCATGGACGATGAGGGGCTGCTGATCCTGACGCCCGGACCGTTTACACCCGCAGAAGAAATTGACGCAGTGATCCAGCAGCGGGCCTATCTCGGTCCGACGATGATCATTCTGCCGAAATGGCAGGTCGCGCGAAGCGACAAGCTGAAAAAGGGATGGGTGCTGCGCGGCGATAGGTGGGGCGCGGATACGGGCGAAAAATTGCTGAAGGATCTGACCGAGGTCAGTCTCGGCGTCGATGAAAAGGCCAGCCCCGGCAAGCCTCTGGCTTCGGCGGTTGGCGCGCGCGTCGCGACGCCGGAGCAGGCGGTCAGCATGAAGGGCGAATTTATCCGCACGATCGTCCGCGGACCGTCGCCCGGGAGCGCGCTGGTTGCCTATCTGGACGATGGCGGTGTCTATGCGCAGCTCGACCGGCTCGATGAATCGCATTTCACCGATGAAGACGAAATAGATGCATCCCTCTACCCGGTGGTGATCGTCGCCGATGCCGACTTGCTCAACAATGGCGGAATGGCCGACAAGGCGACCGCGCGCCACGCGCTTGCGCTGGTCAAGGCGGCTTCGACGGCGGCCGACAGCGGCGTCATCTTTGACCTGACCTTCAATGGTCTGGGGAGCGCGGAAAATCTGCTCACCCTGGCTTTCACTCCCCCCTTCCTGTCGGCCACCATCTGCCTGATCACCGCGGCTCTGGCGGCCGCCTGGATGGCCTTCAACCGCTTTGGCCCGCCGATTCGCGAGCGGCGCGGGCTCGACTTCGGCAAGACCGCGCTGGTCAGCAACAGCGCGGCTTTCATCAGCCGGATGGAGCGCGAATATCTGGTCACCGACCCATATGCCGAAATGATCCGCGCGCAGTCGGCCGAGGCGGTCGGGATCAGCCCGCAGGCCGATGAGCAGGAGATCCATCATACACTGGATGAACTGGGGGAGAGCGACGGGAACCGGTTCTCGGCCCTCTACCACCAGCTCGTGCGCGCCCGCCATCCACAAGACATTGCCGACGGGGCCGCGGCCCTCCACGCCTGGAAAAGGAATTTATCGGATGAATATCGACGAACTGAAGACGCTGGCGGACAATATCCGCGGACAGGTGGCCAAGGCGATTATCGGACAGGAAGAGATTGTCGACCATCTGCTGATCGCGCTCTTTTCGTCCGGCCATGTGCTGCTCGAAGGGCCGCCGGGCACGGCCAAGACCTTTCTGGCGCAATGTTTCGCGGCCACGTTGGGTCTCGATTTCGGTCGCATCCAGTTCACCCCCGATCTGATGCCCGGTGACATTATCGGCTCCAACCTGTTCAATTTCCAGACCAGCAGCTTCACCCTGACCCGCGGCCCGATCTTCTGTGACCTGCTGCTCGCCGACGAAATCAACCGGACCCCGCCGAAGACCCAGGCGGCGATGCTCGAAGCGATGCAGGAACGTTCCGTCACCATCGATGGCGAGACCCATGCGCTGGGTTCGCGTTTCATGGTCGTTGCCACCCAGAATCCGATCGAACAGCAAGGCGTCTATCCGCTGCCCGAGGCGCAGCTCGACCGGTTCCTGTTCAAGCTGTTGATCGAATATCCCGATGCAGAGGAAGAGAAAAGAATCGTCGGCCAATATGGCGAGCGGATCGGTGCGCCGGTGGCGAAAGATTTCGGCATCGAGCAACAGGTCGACAGTGCGACTCTCGCCGCGGCGAATGAAGCCGTACAGTCGGTGAAGCTGGTCGAGGATGTCGTCGACTATGTCGTGCGGCTGATCCGGGCGACGCGCGAAACCGCCGATCTGGAAAATGGCGCCAGCCCCGGGCCGCGATCATGCTCGCTCATGCTGCCCGCGCCCGCGCGGCGATCCAGGGCCGGGACTATGTCATTCCCGATGATGTGAAGGCGCTCGCGCCATCTGTGCTGCGCCACCGGACGATCTTGTCGCCCGCTGCCGAAATCGAAGGCCGGCGGGTCGACGCCATTATCAACGGGCTGGTCGAACGGACGGAAGCGCCGCGTTGAATTTCTATCCGACCCGGCGGGCCGTGTGGCTCATTGCGCTGGGCGCGCCGGTCGCCGCGATTCTGGCGGCGATCGTGCCCGCCCTGTGGGCAATCGGTGCTGCCTGGGCGCTGATGCTGTTGCTGCTTCTCCTGCTCGACGGGCTGGTTGCTGCCAAAGCCCGTGATATACGGCTGACGGTGCCCAACAGCGCCGAGATCGGCGCCCCGCTGCAACTGGTGCTGGCGGTCGAATTCGCCGGTGGCATCGCCCCGCGCAGCCTGTCGGGAAATCTCGGGCTGGACGGGCGGCTGGCGGACGCGGGCGCAGTCACCATTGCAATGGAACCCGATCCGGCGGCTGACGGCGTTTTTCCGGCAAGGCTACGATCATTCCCGTCCGCCGCGGCACCGGGGACATCGGCAGGCTCTGGCTGAGATGGACGGGACCGCTGGGTCTCGCCTGGCGGCAGATCCAGAAGCAAAGCACGCAAAGCGTGGCCGTGGTGCCGAATATCGCGGCGATCCGCAGCCCAACCATCCAGATGTTTCTGCGCGATGCCGTTTTCGGTCTGCTGGCCCGCAAGATCAGGGGCGAAGGCAGCGAATTTGAAGCGCTGTCCGAATATCAGCCGGGCATGGACCGGCGCAGCATCGACTGGAAAGGATCGGCGCGGCACAGCAAATTGCTGGCCAAGGAATATGATACCGAGCGCAACAACCAGATCGTCTTTGCGCTGGATTGCGGATCGGCGATGTGCGAGCCGATTGACGGCCTGCCACGGATCGACCGGGCCGTGTCGGCGGCGCTGCTGACCGCCTATATCACGCTGAAAGCCGGCGATCGGACCAGCCTGTTCAGCTTTGCCGCGAGACCCGAATTGTCGACGCCTTTCCTTTCGGGCAGCCGCAATTTCTTCCGGCTGCAGCAGGAAGCCGCGCGCATCGATTACCGGCATCAGGAGAGTAATTATACATTGGCGCTGTCGACTCTGCAGAGCCAGCTCCAGCGGCGCTCGCTGATCGTCATCTTTACCGATTTCACTGATCCCACTGCGGCCGATCTGATGCTCGAGGGAGCGGCGCGGCTGATCGACAAGCATCTGGTGCTGTTCGTGATATTGCAGGACCGGGAACTGACCGGGATTATCGACAAGGCGCCGGAAAGCGCGGAGGATGTCGCGCGCGCCGTGACCGCGCGAAATCTGCTCGCACAGAAGAATCTGGTGCTGACCAAGCTGCGCCATATGGGCATCGACGTGATCGAGGGGGCGCATCAGGATATCGGAACCCGGCTGATCAACAGCTATCTCAATATCAAGAGGCGGGGCAGCCTGTGAGCAACGAACAGGCCCTGAACGCCGCGGTGCTGCGCAGTGATCGCTTCCGGCTGGAACGGGAAGCGGACTGGATCCGGCTGGAAGCGATTGTCACCAGGATGGAAAAGGGCCAGGCGCGCCTCCTGTCCGACGAGGATGTGCTGGCGCTGCCGACGCTCTACCGGACGCTGCTGTCCAGCCTGTCGATCGCCCGCGAAAACTCGCTCGATGCCGGCCTGATCGACTATCTCGAGGGACTGGTGCTGCGTTCCTATTTCATGGTCTACGGCACGCAGAGCAGCTTCAGGCGCTGGCTGGGCAGCTTTTTCGGCGGCGGCTGGAGCCGCGCGGTGCGGGCGATACAATTTGATATCTGGGTGGCGCTGCTGGTGATGATCGCGGGTGCGGTGATCGGCTATGTTCTGGTCGCCGGGGATAGCGACTGGTTCTACGCACTGGTCCCGGCCGATTTCATGGACGTCCGGGTGCCGGGTGCGAGCGAAGAAGCGCTGCGCGGGACGCTTTTCGGCGCGCAGGAGGAGGGTGGCCTCGCCGTATTCGCGGCCTTTCTGTTCAGCAACAATGCGCAGGTCGCGCTGCTTGCCTTTGCGCTGGGCTTCGCCTTTGCCATCCCCAGCATATTGTTGCTGATTCACAATATGGCATTGCTTGGCGCGATGCTCTGGGTCTTTGCCCAGCGGGGACTGACGGTCGATTTTGTCGGCTGGCTCTCGATCCACGGAACGACCGAGCTGTTTGCCATCCTGCTGGCGGGGGCTGCCGGAATCCATGTCGGCCGGTCGATCGCCTTTCCGGGCGCCCAATCGCATCTCAAGGCGGCCAGCGATGCGGGCAAACGCGCTGCACTGGTCATGGCCGGGGTCATCTTCATGCTGGTCTGCGCGGGTCTGCTCGAAGGCTTCGCCCGGCAGCTGATCGACAATACCATCGCCCGGTTCGGCGTTGGCGGCGGCATGCTGCTGCTTTGGCTGATATATTTCTTCGGCTTTGGCCGGGAAGGGCGGAGGCCAGACGCATGAGTGGTAGCCGAGCAGCCACCCCGTGGATGAAGCGATCCGCCAATCCGAAACTTGACCGGGTGATGGTCACGCCGGAAGGCGTGCCGTTGAATGTCACCATCGCTCCCGCCGGTGCGCGTGTCGGTGCGCTGCTGCTGGATCTGGTGATGATACAGCTCATCTCGATGTTTATCGCTCTGCTGTGTATCGTTCTGGCGATTCCCTTTCTGGATGGCGAAACCGACTTCCAAAATCTGGACGGGCCGCTCGGACTGATCGCAGTTTTCTATTTGATAGCCACTTTCCTGCTGCTGAACGGATATTTCATCTTTTTCGAGCTCGGCTACAAGTCCGCCACCTGGGGGAAACGGGCCGTCGGCATCCGCGTGGCTAGCCGGGACGGCAGCCGCCTGACCGCGGAAGCGGTAATCGCACGCAATATCGTGCGCTCCGTCGAACTGTTTCTGCCGCTGACGTTTCTGGGTTCGGTTGAAGCCGGCGGGTCGCTGGTTGATCTGACCGCCTGGGCCGGGCTTCTCTGGCTGTTGATGTTCATGCTTTTTCCGCTGTTCAACAAGGACCGGCTGCGCGGCGGCGACGTGATCGCCGGGACCTGGGTGGTCCAGGATGTGAAAAAGAATCTCGGGGATATCGTCGCCCCTTCGGCGCTCGCGCCGAGGGGGCCGCGCCCGCCGCAAGCTATCAATTTTCCGATGAAGATTTGTCGGTTTACGGCGAATATGAATTGCAGACGCTGGAAAATGTCCTGCGCGGCGACCAGGAAGAGGCGCTGGAAAAAGTGGCCACCGCTATCTGCCAGAAAATCGGCTGGGAACCGGGCAGTGGCGACGAGCGTATCTTCCTCGAGGCTTATTATACCGCGCTGCGCGCCCGGCTGGAACGCAGCATGAGATTTGGGCGGCGCCGCAAGGACAAGTTTTCTGCCGAGGAACAGGCGGGCGGATAGCGCCGATCCCTGCGTGCCGTAGCGTCAGCTTAATTGCTCGGTTAATTGCTTGTTTTGCGCGGTTTTCAGCCTATAGTCCGGCCAAATTCTTACCAAGGAGCGCTCCCATGAATCTTGAATTCAGCGAAGAAGAAAAGGCCTTTCGCGCCGAAGTGCGTGAATTTATTGAAAATAATTATCCGCAAGATATCGGGACTCGCGGTGTGCAGGACGAAATGAGCCGCGAGGATCTGCTCGCCTGGCACAAGATCCTCGGCAAGAAGGGCTGGTCCACGCCGGCCTGGCCCAAGGAATATGGCGGCACCGACTGGACCCCGACCCAGCGTTATATCTGGGGCGAGGAAAATGCGCGGATGAACACCGTGATGCCGCTTCCTTTCGGCGTCGCGATGGTCGCACCGGTAATCTATACCTTCGGAAATGAAGAGCAGAAGGCCCAGCATCTGCCAGGTATCCGTTCGGGTGACATATGGTGGTGTCAGGGCTATTCCGAGCCTGGTGCCGGTTCCGATCTGGCTTCGCTGAAAACCACTGCGGTTCGCGACGGCGACGATTATATCCTGAACGGCCAGAAGACCTGGACCACATTGGCGCAGCATGCCGACTGGGGCTTCTTCCTGTGCCGGACCGATCCGGATGCGCCGAAGCCGCAAATGGGCATCAGCTTCATTCTCGTCGACATGAAAACACCCGGCATCGAAGTACGCCCGATCAAGCTGATCGACGGTGGCCATGAAGTCAATGAAGTGTGGCTGACCGATGTCCGCGTACCGGCGACCAATCTGATCGGCGAAGAGAATAAGGGCTGGACCTATGCCAAGTTCCTGCTGGCGCACGAACGCTCCGGCATCGCCGGCGTGGCGCGGTCGAAGCGCGGTGTCGAACAGCTCAAGGAAATCGCCGCTGCCGAAATGCTCGATGGCAAGCCGCTGCTCGAGGATATGGGTTTTGCCCAGAAGATCAGCCAGCTGGAGATCGATCTCTCGGCGCTGGAAATCACCGAACTGCGGACGCTGGCCGGCGAACAGGCGGGCAAGGGACCGGGACCGGAAAGCTCTTTGCTCAAGGTCAAGGGCACGGAAATCCAGCAGCGGCTCACCGAACTGACGCTGGAAGCGGTGGGCCATTATGGCGCGCCCGATTTCCGCAGCTTCCCGGATGACGGATCGAACGACTTCCCGATTGGTCCGGACTATGCCCATCACGCGGCACCGACCTATTTCAACATGCGCAAGACGTCGATCTATGGCGGGTCCAACGAGATCCAGCGCAACATCATCACCAAAATGATCCTCGGCCTTTAACCGGACCGACAGAGGGGAACCAAAATGGATTTCGATTTTACCGACGAACAGAATATGGTGCGTGACGGCATTTCGCGCCTGATCCGTGAAGAATATGACTTTGATACGCGCCGCAAGGTGGTTGCCAGCGAATCCGGCTGGCGGCCGGAACTCTGGGCGCAGCTCGCGGAACTCGGCATGCTGGCCGCTCCTTT